>DASQCE010000499.1:0-2261 GCA_035634855.1 Mycobacterium sp. | reverse complement strand
TCGCCGCCACATCCGTCCGCTTGACGTTGATCATCACTGCGGAGACGACCACTGCCACCAGCGCGAAGATCGCGGCGGTGAGGAACCCCTGACCTGAAGCGTGCGCCTGCACGACGTTGTACGCGTGCATGGCGGCCGGGTCAGTCAGCGCGGCCACAGACGGTGGCCGGCCGGTCGTCGAGCTGGCCGCCAGATCGGCGAAATGCTGCCGCGAGCCCGGCGGGAGCTTGGCGACCTCGTTCTTGAACGAGTTCCGCGACGCCGTCGCCGCCACCGTCGCCAGCACCGACAGGCCGATCGATCCACCCACCTGCTGGCCGACGTTCAGCAGCGCCGAGGCAAGTCCGGCATCGGTGGGCGCGACCTTCGACACGGCGGTGCTGGTCAGCGGCACGAAGACCAACGACAGGCCCGCGGCCATGAGCATCATCGCCGGGAACAGGCCACCCCAGTACGTCGTCGTCGCGGTGACGCGCGAGAACAGGAACAGCGCGACCGTCGCCAACGCGACGCCACCGGTGATCAGGATCTTTGGACCCGATCTCGGCATGATCTGGCTGGCGAATCCTGATCCGACGACGATCACCGCACAGAACGGCAGGAACGCGACACCGGCCTTCAACGCGGAGTAGCCAAGGACGCCCTGGACGAAGAAGGTCAGGAAGTAGAACATCCCGAACATCGCCGCGCCGATGATGAGCATCACCAGATACGACCCGGACCGGCTCCGGTTGGCGAAGATGCGCAACGGCATCATCGCATTTGGCGTATACGCCTCCCACGCCACGAACGCGCCGAGGAGTATCACCGACAACGTCAACGTCCCGACCGTTACCGAGTTGCTCCAGCCGTCGTGGGCCGCGTGGATGAAGCCATATACGAGACCGACCATGCCGGCCACCGACAGCACGGCGCCGGGGATGTCGAATCGGCCGCTGAGCCGCTCCGACGAGTGGATGTACAAGTAGCCACCGATCATCAGCGCGATGCCGATCGGCACGTTGACGAACAGCACCCACCGCCAGTCGAGGTACTCGGTCAATATGCCGCCGGCGAGCAGTCCGATCGCGGCACCGGCCGCCGACACTCCGGCGTATACCGCGAAGGCGCGGTTACGGTCCCTGCCTTCGGCGAACGAGGTTGTGATCAAAGACAGCGCGGTCGGTGCCGCTACGGCGCCGCCGATGCCCTGAATGACCCGCCCGACTAGCAGCATCTGGAATGAGGTCGCGAGCCCGCCGAGCAAGCTGCCCAGCGAGAACAGCCCGAGACCGAAGATGAACATCTGCCGCCGGCCCAGGATGTCGCCCGCCCGGCCACCGAGCAGCAGCAAACCGCCGAACGCCAGGGTGTAGGCGTTGATGGCCCACGTCATGTCCGTCTGGCTGCGATCGAAGTACTTGGCCATCGATGGCAGCGCAATGTTCACGATGGTCGCGTCGAGCACCACCATGAGCTGTGCTCCTGCGATCAGCAGCAGCAGGAGGCCTGGGTGCACCTGCCGCCGAGCGCCGTTCGTGGGTTCGATCGTCGACGGAGCACGTGTTTGCTCAGTGTCTGTCACGGATTCTCCATCCATGTCGTTCGAGTACGGCGAACCGGGAGCGTGGTTATGGTTATTCACAGCCAGCATTGCGCCGATAAGAGACGCTTGCGTCTCTTACTGCCGTAACATAGACCTCGGGTATTTAGATACGCAACCGTCTCTTATCTATTCCTCGGCGTGTCGGGCTGAGGTTGACGTCAAGAGCAGCATGGAGGAAGGGTCTGACAACGATGCTCGCCGCGCCAACCGATTTCTGCACTCCCACAGGCGCCGCTGTGGACGCAGAGCCGTCACCAACGCACCGGCGCCGCGGCGCTGTGCTCGAGGACGCGATCGTCGACGCGGTCTTCGCCGAGCTCAGCGAGGTCGGATACGCCGCGTTCACCATCGAATCCGTAGCCGCCCGGGCGCAGACCGGCAAAGCGAGCATCTACCGACGATGGCCGACCAAGCAGGATCTCGTCCTCACTGCCTTCTGCCACCGCTTCGGCTCACCAGAGAGCTTCATCGACGACACGATGGCTGACGCAACAACGCGGGACATCTTCGTCGCGATCGGTCGCCGCATCATCGACGTGTGTGAGTCGGCCGGCGAGGTGATCCGGGCGGTCGCCTGCGAGGTGACGCGCTCCCCGGACCTCGCTACAGCTATCGATTCGCAGGTGCACTGCGAAAAGCGGCTGGCCGCGATTCGGGTGCTTGAGCGTGGCGTGGC
>DASQCE010000498.1:0-22792 GCA_035634855.1 Mycobacterium sp. | reverse complement strand
TCGGCGACCCCAGCGGCATCACCGCGGCGCAGCCGGTGTCCTCGAGCCGGCGCGCAAGCACCGGATCGTCGTTGGTGTAGGGCAGCACGATGAAGCCGTCGTCGACCAGTTGCTCTGCCGCCCTGACCAGTTCGACGGCGTCGGGCAGCAGGGTGCGCTCATCGGCGATGACTTCGAGCTTGACCCAATCGGTGCCCAGCGCCTCACGGGCAAGCTGCGCGGTCAGCACCGCCTCGGCGGCGCCGCGGCAGCCGGCGGTGTTGGGCAGTGGCGTGATGCCCAGCCGATTCAACAGGTCAAGCACGCCGGTGCCGCCCTCGGCGTCGACGCGACGCATCGCGACGGTGGTCAGTTCGGTGCCCGACGCGATGAGGGCCTGCTCGAGCACGGCGAGGTTGGCGGCGCCGCCGGTACCCATGATCAGCCGCGAGCCGAACTCACGACCGGCAATCGTCAACTTTGAGATCGATGAGCCGCTTGCGCCAAGAGCTTCCAACTCAGCCACCCTGCACCGCCGTTACCACTTCCACCCGCGCGCCGTCGGTCAGCGCGGTCTCCCATTCCGATCGGGGCACCACCGACCAGTCGACTGCGACCGCGATGCCCTTCTCCGGAAAGCCAAGGCTGTCCAGCAATGCCGCGACGGTCGTCTGCTCGTCGACCTCGACGGCTTCGTCGTTCACGGTAACTTTCATCGGCTTGCTCCCACCGTCACGTTCAGTTCGGCCGCGATCCGCTCGGCCGTCCATGGCGCGAGTAAAAATCCGTTGCGCCCGTGCCCCGCGGCGACCAACGTGCGCTCATCGAGCCGCTCGACGATGGGCAGCCCGTCTGGCGTCATCGGACGCAAACCGGCCGCGCATTCGGCGAGTTCGTACTCCCCCAGCGCCGGAAGCACCGCGCACGCATCGTCCAGCAGCTCTCGCACCCCCGTCACGGCGGGTGCGGTGTCGCGGCCGTGCTCGTACTGCGTTGCACCGACGACCACCCCGTCGGCGCGCGGCACCAAATACACCTGGCGGCCGTGCACCCGCGCGCGGATCACGCGCTGCGGCACCGGCATACAGCCGCGTCGCCAGCGCAGCCGCAGCACCTCGCCCTTCACCGGGCGGATCGGCAGCCCGGGCCACAGCGCGGGCGCATCGATGCCGTTGGCGATGACAATGGTGTCGGCCTGCGCTTCGGACAGGTCTGTAATCGGGGGTGCAAACCGCACTCCGAGTCGTTCACAATGGGCGTCCAGCGCTTCGACGACGGCCCGGTTGTCGACGGCGAGTTCGGTTTCCGCGACGAAGCCGTGACGAATGCCTTGCGCCAGAAGCGGTTCGATGTCGCGGGCGGCCGACGTCAGCGTGACGGGCTGGCCCTGGGCGGCCAGCCACTCCCCGACGGTTCTCAGGTCGGCTGCGTCGGCGCGGTCGACGGCGACCACCAAGGATTCGCGGGCCGTGACGACATCGGCGGGCAAGCCGTCCAGAAAGCCGTCGTGCCATAGGGCCAGCGACGCCAGACCAAGTTGCAGCAGGCGCTCCTCGCCGGGCCAGCCCTCGCTGTGCGGGGCGAGCATACCGCCGGCCACCCACGACGCGCCGCGTTCGTTGGTGCGGTGCACGCGGACGGCCCAGCCGTCCAGCGCAGCGCGACGCGCAACGGACAGCCCGATGACGCCGCCGCCGACGACGGCCAGTGTTCCCGCCGACGAGCCAAATGGTTCCTGGAGCATTTCCTCCTCCCTTCGCCGGCATGACCCGGATCAGGTGTGACGGTAAGGGCAGGCTTGCCCACTCTCAGTCCGCGGTCCAGGGACTCCCGTGTTGCCCAACACCCTACTCGGGGGAAGGCGCTACCGTTCGCCGTGTGCATACACCCGGCGAAAGGCTGGCGACGGCGTCGCTGTATCTCTGCACCGACGCCCGCCGTGAGCGCGGTGACCTCGCCGAATTCGCCGACGCGGCGCTGGCGGGCGGGGTCGACATCATCCAGCTGCGGGACAAGGGCTCAGCCGGAGAGCAGCAGTTCGGACCCCTCGAGGCACGGCAGGAGCTGGAGGCACTGGAGATTCTCGCCGATGCTGCGCGCCGCCACGGCGCTCTGCTCGCGGTCAACGACCGCGCGGACATCGCGGTCGCGGCGGGCGCCGACGTGCTGCACCTCGGCCAGGACGACCTGCCGCTGCCGATCGCCCGCGACATCATCGGCCCGCGCCCGGTGATCGGCCGGTCCACCCACGACCGCGCGCAGGCGCGCGCCGCAGCGGCCGAAGAGGTCGACTATTTCTGTGTCGGCCCGTGCTGGCCGACCCCGACCAAACCGGGCCGTCCCGCGCCCGGCCTGGACCTCGTCCGCGCCACCGCCGAATTGGCTTCTGGAGCCGCGTCGGCGGCGACGTCCGATTCTGGAGCCGCGTCGGCGGCGACGTCCGATTCTGGAGCCGCGTCGGCGGCGACGTCCGATTCTGGAGCCGCCGGGCCGACTACATCTGGCACGGACAAACCGTGGTTCGCGATCGGCGGAATCGACGAACAGCGGCTGCCCGAGGTGCTGGCGGCCGGTGCGCGCCGAATCGTCGTGGTGCGTGCGATCACTGGCGCCGAGGATCCGGGGGCCGCGGCGCAACGGCTCAAAGCTCGGCTTGCAGCAGCGGAATAGTCGCAGCCACTTCCCGCAGCCGTTTCCAGCTGGCAGCGAACCCCGGATGCAACGGCAGTTCGGCGACTTCATCCTCAGCGACCCAGCGCAGCTCCGAGCTCTCCCGGTTGGGCACGGTCTCGAGCAGTTCGGCGGCATCGGCGATCACCGTCGTGTAGGTCCAGTGGCTACCGGTCGCGGTGGCGGTGACAACCGTGGTGCGCACGGTCAGCAGATCTGCAAGCAGTCCGGCCTCCTCGTGCGCCTCGCGGACGGCGGCCTGCTCGGGCGTTTCGTGGCTGTCGCGGGCGCCGCCGGGCAGACCCCACGTGCCGCCCTGATGACTCCACGGCGCCCGGTGTTGCAACAGCACGGCGGCTGAGCCGTCCTTGCCCGGCGCTCGCAGCAGCAGGCCGGCCGCGCCGTGCTTGCCCCAATAGGCGGCGCCGCTGTCCGACAACACCCAGCCGTCCCCGTCGCCACGCACGTCATCAGGATAAAGCGTGTCTAACAACCCTCTTTGTGTTGCTGACACCGCCCTCTTCTCGGGCGTCGTCAGTTCACGCGGCGGGCGCGCCCTGAACTTCGGTTCCCCATGTCGACCGAAGCGACGCACACTGCACTGACAAGTCCGGCTCAGTCCAGATGTCTCACGCTCGCACACACTGTCGAAGGGCTGGGCCAACTTTTCGACAGGAACACCGACCAAACGCGTGGCCCTCGAATCCCGACACGTCACCGCTGGAACTCTTAGAATTCTTTTATAGAGTGGTGACCAGTCGGGGACGATAGCCGGAGAGCAGCGAAAAGATGAGGTCCGCGCGCACGTGACTGTGGAGTTGGCGCACCCGTCGACCGAACCACTTGCGTCGCGGTCGCCGACAACACCCGCGCACCCGCGCTGGTGGTTCCTCTGGACCACTCCTGGCCGGGTCCTGACCATCGGGGTCGTCCTTTCAGCGCTCGTGATCGCCAGCGCGTTTGCCACATCAACGACGATCAACAACCGCCAACAGGCGCTTACCGCCGTTCTCAACCACACCGAGCCGCTGTCGTTCGCGGCGGGCCAGCTTTACACCACACTGTCGGTGGCCGACGCCGCGGCGGCAACCGCGTTCATCGCAGGCTCCGAACCGCGCGATGTCCGGCAGCGCTACGAGCAGGCCATCACAGACGCATCGGTGGCCGTCACCCGCGCATCCAGCGGACTGACCGACGAGCCGATGGTGCAACTTCTCGGCCGGGTCAATGCCCAACTGTCGGTGTACACCGGGCTTGTCGAAACCGCCCGCACCAACAACCGCTCCGGAAACCCCGTCGGCTCGTCGTATCTGTCCGAGGCGTCGTCGTTGATGCAGACGCAGATGTTGCCCGACGCGCAGCGGCTCTACGAAGCGACGTCGACGCAGGTGGATGCCGAGACGACTGCGTCGACAAGGATTCCCGGGCCGGTCATTCTCGTGGTGCTCGCGACGCTGTTGTTCGGCACGTTCGCAAACCGCTGGCTTGCGCGCCGCACTCGCCGCCGCGTGAATATCGGCTTCGTCGCGGGCGGCCTTGCCGTGCTGATTATGTTGATATGGGTGGGCACCGCGCTCGTAATCTCGACGTTGGACAGCCGCAGCGCGAAAGACACTGCGGCTGAGTCCCTCAAGACCGTCACGAGCCTCGCGATCACCGCGCAGCAGGCGCGTGCGGACGAGACATTGTCGTTGATTCGGCGCGGTGACGAGGACGTGCGCAAGCAGTCCTACTACCAACGCATCGACACGATGCAGCAGCAACTGTCCGATTACCTGTCCCGTGGCGACGCGATCGACAAGAACGACCTGGCCGACGCCGAACAGCTGCTGAAGCGGTGGCGGGCGGCCGACGACAGGATCAACGCGTACATCGCGGTCGGCAACTACCAGGCCGCCACCCAGGTGGCGCTCGGCACCGGCGAGGACGACTCAACGCCCGCGTTCGACAAGCTCGATACCGCGCTGACCAAGGGCATCGAGGAGAGCCGCAACCAGTTGCGCAACGACATCCTCAACGCCCGCCGGGTGTTGTCGGGTGCGACGGTCGGCGCCGCGGTACTGTCCGTCGTCGCCGCGCTGTCGGTGGCGCTGGGGTTGTGGCCAAGGCTTAGCGAGTACCGGTGATGTTGCGAAAGGTTGGGGTTCTGCTTGCGGCGGCGGCGCTGGGGCTGAGCGGCTGTGCGCAAGGGGCCGCGATGATGCCGACACCCGGCGTCACTCTCGCACCCCCCACGCCCGCGGGCATGGACGAGCTGCCACCGGTGGCCGCGCGGGCGCCGTCAGACGAGGGCGACTGCAACCGCACGGCGAGCCTGCGCCCGTTCAACAACAAGGCCGAGGCCGACGCCGCCGTCGCCACCATCCGCAACCGCGGCAGGCTGATCGTCGGCCTGGACATCGGCAGCAACCTGTTTTCCTTCCGCGACCCGATCACTGGCGAGATCACCGGTTTCGACGTCGACATCGCCGGCGAGATCGCGCGCGACATCTTCGGCAGCCCCTCACAGGTCGAGTACCGCATCCTGTCGTCGGCCGACCGCGTCGCCGCGCTACAGAACAATCAGGTCGATGTCGTCGTCAAGACCATGACGATCACCTGTGAGCGCAAGAAGCTCGTTGCTTTCTCGACGGTGTACCTGAACGCCAATCAACGAATCCTCGCCTCTCGAGATTCGACGATCTCGCAGCCGTCCGACTTGTCGGGCAAGCGGGTGTGCGTCGCGAAGGGCACGACGTCGCTCGACCGCATTCAGCAGATCACCCCGCCGCCGATCGTCGTCGGGGTGGTGACGTGGGCCGACTGCCTTGTGGCATTGCAGCAACGACAGGTGGACGCGATCAGCACCGACGACTCGATCCTGGCTGGCCTGGTGGCGCAGGACCCATATCTGCACATTGTCGGCCCCAGCCTCAACGAAGAGCCCTACGGGATCGGCATCAACCTGCAGAACGCCGGGCTGGTGCGGTTCGTCAACGGCACGCTGGAGCGGGTCCGCCGTGACGGCACATGGAACACGTTGTACCGCAAGTGGTTAACGGTGCTCGGTCCGGCTCCGGCGCCCCCGGTCGCGAGGTATCTCGACTGATGGCCGAGGCGAAAGACTTCGACGAGGCCCCCGGGACACCGTCGGCCGAGCCGACAGTTGGGACACCGTCGGCCGAGCCGACAGTTGGCACACAACCGGCCAGCCTCGACGAACTCGACATGGACTCGATGTCGACGATGCGCCCGATGGCCACTCAGGCGATCTTCCGACCGCACATCGACGAGGACTCGGACAGCACTTCCGCCGGAACCGCGGTCACCGAACCCGACGAGCACCTCACGACCGTGACGCGGGCGCTGTCACCGACACGGCGCCTCGGCGGCGGCTTGGTGGAGATCCCGCGAGTGCCGACCGTCGACCCTCTCCAAGCGTTGATGACCAATCCGGTGGTGGCCCAGTCGAAACGGTTCTGCTGGAACTGCGGCCGCCCGGTCGGCCGGTCGACAACCGACGGCCGCGCCTTGTCTGAGGGGTGGTGCCCGCACTGTGGCAGCTCGTACTCGTTCCTGCCGCAGCTTTCGCCTGACGACGAGGTCGCAGAGCAGTATGTAATCAAGGGCTGCATCGCGCACGGCGGACTGGGTTGGGTGTACCTCGCCTACGACAAGAACGTCAACGACCGCCCCGTCGTGCTCAAGGGCTTGGTGCACTCTGGTGACGCCGAGGCGCAGAGCATCGCGATGGCCGAGCGCCAATTCCTCGCCGAGGTAACGCATCCCGGGATCGTGAAGATCTACAACTTCGTCGAGCACGACGACAAACACGGCAACCCGGTCGGATACATCGTGATGGAGTACGTCGGCGGGACATCACTCAAGCAGGCCAAGGGCGACCGGCTGTCGGTGGCGGAGGCCATCGGCTTCATGATGGAAATTCTGCCCGCGATGGGTTATCTACATTCGATCGGGCTGGTCTATAACGACCTCAAGCCGGAGAACATCATGGTGACCGAGGAGCAGCTCAAGCTGATCGACCTCGGTGCGGTGTCGCGGGTCAACTCCTTCGGGTACCTATACGGCACACCGGGTTACCAGGCGCCGGAGATCGTCCGCACCGGCCCGACCGTGCAGACCGACATCTACACGGTCGGCCGCACGCTCGCGTCGCTGACGCTGAACCTGCGCACCCGCAAGGGCCGCTACGTCGACGGCCTACCCGAGGACGACCCGGTGCTGACTGAGTACGACTCGTTCGGCCGACTGCTGCGTCGCGCCATCGACCCGGACCCGCGGCGCCGGTTCGGCAGCGCGGAAGAGATGTCGGGGCAGCTGCTGGGCGTGTTGCGCGAAGTGGTGGCACAGGACACCGGGGTGCCGCGGCCGGGCCTGTCGACAGTGTTCTCCCCGTCGCGGTCGACGTTCGGGGTGGATCTGCTTGTCGCGCACACCGACGTGTATTTCGACGGGCAGGTGCACTCGGAGAGGCTGACCGCGCAGGAGATCGTCAAAGCGTTCCCTGTGCCGTTGGTCGATCCGGCAGACGTCGGTGCGAAGGTGTTGTCGGCGACGGTGTTGAGTCAGCCTGTGCAGACCCTTGATTCGCTACGGGCGGCCCGGCACGGGACGCTGGACTCTGAAGGCATCGATCTGTCCGAGTCGGTCGAGTTGCCGCTGATGGAGGTCCGCGCGCTGCTGGATCTTGGTGACGTCGCGAAGGCCACCCGCAAGCTCGACGACCTTGCGGGCCGGGTCGGCTGGCGGTGGCGGCTAGTGTGGTTCCGCGCCGTCGCCGAGATGCTGTCGGCCGACTACGAGTCGGCCACAAAGCATTTCACCGAGGTGCTGGACACGCTGCCGGGCGAGTTGGCACCCAAGCTGGCGCTGGCCGCGACGGCAGAGCTGGCCGGTAGCGCGGACGAGCGCAAGTTCTACAACACGGTGTGGAGCAGCGACAACGGCGTGATCTCGGCCGGCTTCGGCCTGGCCCGCGCCCAGTCCGCGGAAGGCGACCGCGACGCCGCGGTTCGGACTCTCGACGAAGTGCCCGCGACGTCACGGCATTTCACGACCGCACGGCTGACCAGTGCGGTGACTCTGCTGTCGGGCAGGTCGACGAGCGAAGTCACCGAGCAACACATCCGCGACGCAGCCCGTCGCGTGGAGGCGCTGCCTGACACCGAGCCGCGGGTGCTGCAGATCCGCGCGCTGGTGCTGGGTACCGCGATGGACTGGCTGGCCGACAACGCCGCAAGCACCAACCACATTCTCGGTTTCCCATTCACCGAACACGGGCTGCAGCTCGGCGTGGAGGCGTCGCTGCGCAGCCTGGCCCGCGTCGCCCCGACGCAGGCGCACCGGTATGCCCTGGTGGACCTGGCCAACAGCGTGCGGCCGACGAGCACGTTCTAGAACCACGGATTGCGCGGCGCGTTTGTGCTGGACAGCGCCAGATTATTCAACAAGGCCATGGTCAAGCTACGGGTTTCGTAGTACCCTGCGTTCAGGTTGAGTTAACAGCCAACTGGTGACGTCATAGGCGCACAGGGCCGCTCCCGAGTGCGACGGCTTTAAGGACATAGGGCCCGATCCCTGACGGCACCCACATTACGAATCTTGCCTTTCGACTGAGGGAGGCCACGTTGTCTGCAATAGGTACCTGTCGCGTGCTGCGCCCCGACCCCGGGTCGATCGACCGGCGCGAACAACACCACCGAGCGATCTTCTCCGCCTGCCACTTGTCGGGCACGACGGTTCTGGTCACGGTCAGGGGGGAGGTCGACGCGACGAACGGCCGCGCCCTCGCCGGCTACGTCGAACGGCAGGTCGCCGGATCGACGCGTCTGGTGCTGGACCTGGCGGCGATCGATTTCTTCGGCACCGCCGGGTTCGCGGCCCTGCACAACGTCAACGTGATCTGCGCCCGATACGGGGTCTCGTGGGTGCTGGTCGTCGGACCACAGGTGCGACGCTTCCTCCGGATCTGCGATCCCGATAATGTGCTGCCGCTCGAGGATTCAGCCGTCGATCACGTCCACGCAGGCCCGCGCGATCGCGAGCTCCTCGTTGGTGGGTACCACTAGGACGGTTGTCGGGGAGCTGTCGGCCGAGATTTGGCGCGCGGTCCTGGCAGGGCTGGCATTGAGGTGCTCGTCGAGCTCGATGCCCAGCGTCGCCATACCTGAAAGGGCGTCGCGCCGTACTGCCGCGTCGTTCTCCCCCACCCCCGCGGTGAAGCTGATCACGTCCGCCGTACCGAGCAGCGCCAAATACGCACCGATGTACTTGCGTAGCCGGTGGATGTACACGTCGTAAGCCAATTGCGCTGTTTCATCGCCGGATTCGATGCGCTGGTGTATCACCCTGAAGTCGCTCTCGCCACCAAGGCCCAGCACACCGGCGCGGCGGTTGAGCATCCACTCGATGTCCTCGACGCTCATTTTCGCTGTCCGCCACAGGTACGTGATCACGCCGGGATCGATATCACCGGAGCGGGTACCCATCACGAGGCCCTCCATCGGCGTCAAGCCCATCGAGGTGTCCACGGGGCGTCCGCCGACGATCGCCGACGCCGACGCGCCGTTGCCAAGGTGCAGCACGATCTGGCTCACCTTCGCCAGCGGCACATCGAGAAACGCCGCCACCTGCTCGCTGACGTACTGATGCGACGTGCCGTGAAACCCGTAACGGCGAATGTGCCACCGCTCGGCGATGTCTCGATCGATCGCATACGTCGCCGCCGCGGGCGGCAGGTTGTGAAAGAACGCGGTGTCGAACACCGCGACATGCGGCAAGTCCGGCAGCGCCTTAAGTGCCACGCGGATGCCGAGCACCGCTGGCGGATTGTGCAGCGGCGCAAGCGGAGCCAGTTCCTCGAGCTTGCTGACCAGCGCATCGTCGACGAGTGTCGGCCGGTAGAGATCCGGCCCGCCGTGCACCACCCGGTGCCCGACCGCGACCAACCCGACCGTATTGAGGTGCGCACCCGCCTCGTCGAACAACTCGAATGTGGTGCGCAGGGCCGCCTCATGGTCGGCGACCCGATCGCCGCGGGTCAAATCCATCTCGCCGAGAGTCAGGCTCGCTGCCGACGCGTCCTCGCCGATCCGCTCGACGATGCCGTCGGCCAGTGAGGCCCCCGAATCAGGGTCGATCAGTTGGAATTTCACCGACGACGATCCGGAGTTGAGCACCAGAACCGAACGCGACATCATCTGCCCTGCGCCTGGATCGCGGTGATCGCGACGGTATTGACGATGTCCTCGACCAGCGCTCCTCGAGACAGGTCGTTGACCGGTTTGTTAAGGCCCTGCAGCACCGGGCCGATTGCGATCGCACCCGCGCTGCGCTGCACCGCCTTGTAGGTGTTGTTGCCGGTGTTGAGGTCGGGGAAGATCAGCACCGTCGCCCTCCCCGCGACCTTCGAGTCGGGCATCTTGGCCTTGGCAACTGTCGCGTCGACGGCGGCGTCGTACTGAATGGGGCCCTCGACGAACAGATCGGGTTCGCGTTTGCGCACCAATTCGGTTGCGGTCCTGACCTTGTCGACATCGGCGCCGGTGCCGCTGGTGCCTGTCGAGTAGGACAGCATGGCCACTCGCGGATCGATGCCGAATTGGGCGGCGGTACGTGCCGACGAGATCGCGATATCGGCCAGCTGCTCGGACGTCGGGTCCGGCACGATCGCGCAGTCACCGTAGGCCAGCACCCGGTCGGCCAGGCACATCAGGAAGATGCTGGACACCGTAGAAACTTCGCGCGTCGTCCCTATTATCTCGAACGCCGGCCGCACCGTGTGCGCGGTGGTATGCGCGGCACCCGACACCATGCCGTCGACCATGTCGTTGTGCACCAGCATGGTGCCGAAATATGAAACGTCGTGGATGATTTCGCGGGCCTGCTCGACGGTGACGCCCTTGTGCTTGCGCAGCTCGGCGTATTGCTCGGCGAACTTGTCGCACAGCTCGCTGGTGCGCGGGTTGAGCACCACCGCGGCCGACATGTCGACGCCGAGTTCGGCTGCGCGGGCGCGGATCTGCGGCTCCTCGCCGAGGATGGTCAGGTCGGCGACGCCGCGCTGCAGCAGGCGGCCGGCCGCCTTGAGGATGCGGTCGTCCTCGCCCTCGGGCAGGACGATTCGCTTGCGGTCCGACCGGGCGCGGTCCAGCAGCCGGTAGGTGAACATCTGCGGAGTGACGACGGAAGGGATCGGAATGGCCAGGCGCGCAAGCAGATCCCCGGTGTCGACGTATTTGTCCATCAACGCGATCGCGGTATCGATCTTGCGCTGCGAGCCCTCCGTGACTCGGCCCCGCGCATCCGCAACCCGGCTCGCCGTTTCGAAGGTGCCGAACCTCGTCGTGATGATCGGCAGCCGTAGCCCGAGGCCGGATACCAGCGACGCGATCGACGGATGCAGCTCAAGGCCCCCGTTGAGGATCACGCAGGACAACGACGGAAAGCCTTCGGCCGCATGGGCACTGACCACGGCGAGCACCACATCGGAGCGGTCGCCCGGCGTGATGACGGCCACGCCCTCGGTCAACCGTTCCACGACGTGCTCGGCCGTCATGCCGGCAACCAGGACGTCCATCGCTTCGCGGGACAGCAGTGCGGGGTCGCCACGCAGCAGCGTCCCCTCGACTGCTTTTCCGAGCTCGGCCACCGACGGGGCAACCAGCAGCGGCTCCTCGGGCAGCACATAGGTATTGGGCCCCAGCGGCTTCAACGCCTCGGCGACCGCGGTCAGTTGAGCCGGGTCGCAACGATTCGCGACCACTGCCGCCGTGTGGGCGCGCTGGGCGTCCAACTCGAATAAACACAGGTCGACGACCTGGGCGACCTGTTCGGGGGTGCGGCCCTTGGCCTTCACCGCGAGCACGACCGGCGCGCCGAGGTTGACGGCGATCCGCGCGTTCATGGACAGCTCGCTGGGAGTTGCGACGTCGGTGTAGTCGCTGCCGACGATCAACACCGCATCGCACCGGTCGGCAACGTGGTGATACCGGTCGACGATGTCGGCGATCGCGCCGTCCGGATCCTCGTGCAGCTGTTGGTAGCCGACGCCGACACACTCGTCGTAGGGCAGACCGGCGGTAGTGTGCGCCAACAGCAGTTCCAGGATGTAATCACGCTCCTCGCTCCTGCCATCCCCGGAGTCGCCCCCCTCCCCTTCGGGCGGGCGGTTCCCCCTGCGCTCCTGCCCCTCCGGACGCCGGGTGATGGGGCGAAAGACGCCGACCTTGGCGACGGTGGCCGCCAGCCGGTGCAGGATGCCCAATGCGATCGTCGACTTGCCGGTATCGCCCTCAGGCGAGGCCACGTAGATCGCGAATGAGCCCTCGCGCGAAGACCATGTGCGGGTGGACACGCGGCAAACGTATCAGCCGAGTCGGCGCAGCCGCGGCTCCAAATCCTTCTGAAAGAGTTCGAGGAAGCGACGCTGGTCGTGGCCGGGCGCGTGGAACACCAGGTGGTTGAGGCCCCACGTCACGTACTGCCCGACCTTCTCGACGGCCTCGTCGGGATCTGAGGCGACAATCCAGCGCTTGGCGACCTGCTCGATGGGCAGCGCGTCGGCGGCCTTCTCCATTTCGATCGGGTCGTCGATCGAGTGCTTCTGCTCGGCGGTCAGCGACAGCGGCGCCCAGAACCGGGTGTTCTCCAGCGCCAGCTTCGGATCGGTGTCGTAAGAGATCTTGATCTCGATCATCCGGTCGATGTCGTCGGGGTTGCGGCCTGCGGCCTCGGCACCCTCTTTCATCGCCGGGATGAGTTTGTCCTTATACAGTTCCTCGCCCTTGCCGCTGGTGCAGATGAACCCGTCGCCCGCGCGGCCGGCGTACTTGGCCACCTGCGGCCCGCCCGCGGCGATGTAGATCGGGATGCCCCCCTCCGGGACGTCGTAAATCGACGCGCCTTTGGTGCGGTAGTACTCGCCGTCGAAGTCCACCCGGTCCCCGAGCCACAGCTCACGCATCAGCTTGACCGACTCACGCAGACGGGCGTAGCGCTCCTTGAACTCCGGCCAGTCACCCTCGTAGCCGGTCGCGATCTCGTTGAGCGCCTCGCCGGTGCCCACCCCCAGGAAGATCCGGTCCGGGTACAGGCAGCCCATGGTGGCGAACGCCTGAGCGATGACGGCGGGGTTGTAGCGGAAGGTCGGGGTCAACACCGACGTGCCCAGGATCAGCCGCTTGGTGCGCTCACCCACGGCGGCCATCCAGGCCAACGACCACGGCGCATGCCCGCCCTCATGACGCCACGGCTGGAAATGGTCACTGACCGTCGCACTGTCCATGCCGTGCTCTTCGGCCGAAACGGCCAGCTCGACGAGTTCCCGCGGAGCGAACTGCTCCGCAGACGCCTTGTAGCCCAGTTTCAGTTCAGGTTTGAGTTCAGCCACGTGTTCGTTTCTACTCCACTGCTTACACTCGCGAGATGGCACCGGCTCTCACCGCCATCACAGACACCGTGCACTTCGTCCAAACCGACCTCGTCAACTGGACACTGGTCACGGACAGCAACGGCGTCATGCTGATCGACGCCGGCTTTCCCGGCAGCCGCGACGACGTGCTCGCCTCGTTGCGGCAGCTCGGGTTCGGCGTCGACGAACTGCGCGCGATCCTGTTGACCCACGCACACATCGACCATTTCGGTTCGGCCATCTGGTTCGCGAAAACACATGGCACACCGGTGTATTGCCACGCCGACGAGGTCGGGCACTCCAAGCGGGAGTACCTCGAGCAGGCGTCGCCGGTGGACGTCGCAATACACGTCTGGCAGCCGCGATGGCTGAAGTGGTCGGTGGCGATCAGCCGTAAGGGGGCGTTCACGCGCGACGGCATTCCCTCGACGCAGGCTTTGACCGAAGACGTCGCGGCGGGGCTACCCGGCGCGCCGATGGCAATTCCAACGCCCGGGCACACGGGCGGGCACTGCTCGTTCGTGGTCGACGGTGCGCTCGTCGCGGGCGACGCGTTGGTGACCGGCCACCCGGTTTCGACGCGCAGCGGCCCGCAGCTGCTGCCGGACCTGTTCAACCACAACCAGGACGGCTGCTTGCGCAGCCTGGCCGCGCTAGGGATGCTCGACACCGAGGTGCTGCTGCCCGGGCACGGGCCGGTGTGGCGGGGGTCGATCCGCGACGCCACCGAGAAGGCCAGAGCGCAGGCATCCTCATGATCAGGCGGTCGTGAAGACGAGTCTTTGCAATTGATTGCCCATTTATCATCAGCTGGGTAAACATTCCGCGACCGCGGAGGCCTCGATTGACCGCAGCGGCCATCATTTGCACATCGTGTGGCGCGGCGCCCGCCAGGGCGGCAGCCCGGTATTGCGACGCCTGCGGCTGCCCACTCACGGTGCCGAACTCACACGCGGAGTTCAAACAGGTGACGGTGCTGTCCGCCGAACTGGTGCCTCGTCTAACGTATATATCTGCGTCGAAGCCGGGAGGACCGAAGCAGGGATTCCGTTCTCCACCAAGGGATCTAGTGTAAGCGCGCTTGGATCCAGCGTTTCCCAAGGACGCGCCTCGTGCACCGTGTGGGCGATGGCGGCGAGCCGGTCCCGGATCGTCTCGATCTGATCCAGGAGCCTCTCGGCGTGGTCGAACCTGCCGCAGCGCTCGGCGGCCTCCGCAGCGCGCAGACTGTGTCCTCGGTCAGCCGCAGCCACATTTCTACGTTGTCCCGGTCGACCTTGCGCCGTATTCGGGCGGCCTCGCTGTCGGTTATTCGGGCCGCGTCGCTGTCGCGGACGGCGTCGACCTGGTCAAGGACGCGGGCGTGATGTTGATCGCGGAGCAGCTCGTGATAGTCGACGGGTGGTCCGGGCGCCCGTGCCGGTTCGGAGATCGTGACGTCGGTGCAGCTGCCCATGCGGTTGAACAGGCCACCCAGGGGATCGCGGCGGGTGCTGGAATCGCGGGCGGGCATCGACACAACATTGGTGTCGCCGTCGTTGGGCGGCGGAGGAACGTAATCCGCCGCCGCCGGCGGCGTGGTCAGGTCCAGCGGCCGGTAGTAGTCGTTCCATTCGACGCTCGGCAGCTCGATCTCATCGCCCAGCGACACCGTCTGGGCCAAACCATCGGCGATCGCCTGATGCCAGGCCCGCCAGTAGGCCCGGATGGTGGTCCGCGACCGCAAGCCGTAGACGCCCTTCTCGGCGTACTCGGCAGGGGGCGTCAAATGGTCACTAGTGACCTTTTCTGTGGGCCGCCCCTGGCTGTCGCGGACATGCACCCGCGAATAGACGATGGCCGCCCGCCGCCACTCGGTCGCGGTCGCCAGCTCGCCCAGCTCGCCCGCCAGGGCGTCGGCTTGGTCGGGATCGGCGGGGATGGTAAACCTCATGCCTCGTCCTCCGGTTCGGCGGGGAGTTCCCCAGCGCGGCGATAACGCGCGACCGTCTTGTGATCGCAGTCCGCGATCTCGGCGATCCTGCGATCGGATGCGCCGGGGTTGGCTTCGATCGCCCGCAGGATGCGCCGACGCTTGCGGTCAGCGGGCGTGAGCGGGGTGACGAGCTGGGCCGCCGCGTCCTCGGGTGGCTGCCACCGCTTCACCCCGAGATCGGCGAGACTCAACGGCGGCATCAGATCCTCGACGGTGGGCAGCGTTTCGATGAACCGGTGCGCCTCCTCAGATTCCAGGCCGCCCACGATCAGCCGCTCGGTCACGTCGAGCGCCTGACGTTGGATCTCCACGCGGGCGGTCTCGGTGAGCGCGCTCAGCCGAGCCTCGGCGAGCCGCTGCAATTCCGCGCGCCGTTCCTTGTCGGCGAATTGCAGACTGCGTGAGTGCCAATGCATGCCGATCTCGGGGGCATATTTCGCCGGGATGCCCATCGCCGCGCACTGCTCACGGATCTGCGCGTTGAGCTTGGCTACAGCTTCCTGGGCCAGCAGCAGGTCATTCCATAGCGCATCGTTGGCGGCGAACTCGGCGGTCATCAGATCGTGCACCTCGGCCAAAAGCACCTTCGCCCGCGTGTGCGCGTCCCGCTCGGCCAGCTTGGCGCGGTCCTTGACCACCCGGATCAACGCTTCACGGTCGGCCTTGATCAGTTCGGTCACCGGGTGACTTGCGCTTCGCGCTGGATGTATTCGTTGAGCGCCCAACGCACTTCGGCGTGCACACTGCGGTCGTGCGCCTTGGCGATCGCGCGGATCTGATCGATGAGCGTCATCGGCAGCTTGACCGATGTCATTACGGGGTATCTGTCATGGGTCGATTATGGATGATTAGCGGATGCCTGACATACCCCTAGATCCCTTGTCCCCCATGTAAATCCGCTTATATGCCCTCTACCGGGGGAGATCCCGCGTCGGCGAGTAGCTCGGATCATCCTGGTGTGCAAACGATCTCGTATAAACCCGCTGATATTCGGAGCCACGCTAAGCGTGTCAAGCAGGCTCGGGGCTCGGCGTGTCGGTACCTGGCGGCGGTACCCGAGCTGGGCGACGGCAGTACCTCGGGTGGTACCTGGGCTCGAAAACTGGTAGATCTGCCAGTTTCGGGACGTTTCTGGAACCCTCGCGCCAGGTACCGATGATATGGCTCTGAACAGGGCGTTTGGCCGCTCAGATACCAGGGAGGGAGGCGTGATTTGGGACCCTTCGGCCCGGAGGGAGAGGGACACGCCCACTGTGCGGCGCGCGCGTACCTGGTGTGGACATTTGACCCTGCTATCCCGCCATTGGACTCTGTTGCGCGACATGACAATGGTCCGATGATGTAGTTATGGCCGGGACGATTCGGTTGACCAGACGAGCGGCACTTACCGCGCTCGGCGCTGGCGTTGTGCTCGGCGCGGTATCCGCCGTCCTAGGCGTGGGAGATGTCGTACGCGGGATCTTTGGACCGCTCGCCAGAGGTGAGCCCAGCGATGACGACGGCGGCATGATGGGACCGGGGATGATGGGCAACACCAGTCCCGTGGACATGAGCCGCTACATGGAGATGTTCAACCGGCATCGCGAGCTCACTCGGAGTGTCGAGGAAATCCCCGGAGGCGTGCGCACCGTTACCGAATCGACGGCTCCGGACCTTGTGGCCCAGCTCCAGGCCCACGTTTCGAGCATGTACTCCCATCTCGATCAGGGAGCGGAGGTGACATGCATGAGCCAGAGCTTGCCGACTCTCTTCGGCAACGCCGGTGGTTACCGCCGCCAGCTGACCTTGACGTCCACTGGTGTGATCGCTGAGGAAACAGCCGACGATCCAGCCCTCACTCAAGCCATCCGCGCCCACGCCCAGGAAGTCACCGGTTTCGTACGCGAGGGGATGCGGGCCATGATGCAAGGGATGATGGGGCAGCGCTAGATCAGTACGGACGCTTCGTGTTACGGGCTTGCGGCTAATGGTGTCGCATAGCGCTGGCCTTGAGCGCACGTTGAGCGATGAGGTCCATGACCTCCGCCTCGGTGATGTTCATCCGCCTCGCGCACTCATCGACCGGGACGTAATCCTCTGGGTCGTACATCATCAGGCCGTCAGGTCGACCACGGCGAAGGCCTGCGGTCGCAGCACCGCGAAGCCGAACCGACCCTCGCCGCGCATCTTCGCGAGGTTCTTGTCGAACAGCTCGGCACCGGACAGGTCGATGTCCACCCGGACGCCCTCGCGCTGATACAGGTGTGCCTGGTTCCAGTCGGCCAGCAGCGCGGTAATTTGCGGAATCGAGGGGCTCACCACCCGCGGCGTCACGGTGCCGAAGATGTTGTTGCTCGACGGCGGATCGGCTGATTCGTAGCCGCCGGTCAACAGGCCGCCGCTGGTGCCCCACCGCGTCAGGTCGATAGCCTGCGCGTCGGCCGGATGCATGACCCAGCCGTTGGGCTGCTCACCCTTGAGCTGCAGCGCCGTGATGGCCGAGCGCAGCGTGGTGGTGACATCGGTGGCGAACACCACGGCGGTGGTGCCCGCCGTGTTGAGGATCCCGCGCATGTTCTCGCCGGTGCCGGAGCCCGAAACGATCTGAGCCTCAAGGACATCCAGAACGCCCTCGGCCATCCCGCTTGTCAGCCAGGACTGGAACGACTGGATGTCGGCCATCAGCCGCACCGGGAACGCTTCGGAGAGATGCGCCACCACCCTGCAGCGATCCTGCACGGGCGTCACAGTGAGCGTGCTGGTCGGCTTGGTCGCGGCATCGGGAACCGGAGCGGCGGCGTTCGTCCTTGCGGTCTGCTGGTAGTACTCGTACGCGTTGCCCTCGACAGACTTCCGGCCCACCAAGAGGTCGAGGATGCGCGCCGGGTGCGGGATCACCGTGATGGAGGGCTCCACCAGGCTCGGCACATCGAGCGAGCCGGACGTGATGGCGCGCCGTTCGCCACCGAGCGCCGTGATGGCCTGCGCGGTGCGCTGCGCCCAGGATGCCGCGGCGGAATCGGTGGTGTGGCCGCTGCCGCGGATCGACGCGAGAAGCGGGTTGCTGCCGTCGCGACCGGCGCGCTGGATCTCGGTGCGCATCTCCGCGATGCGTTCGCTCAGCGCCTCCAGCTCGGTGTCGAGCGGGCTGAGCGACTCGGTCAGGGCGTCGTAGGCGCGTTGCTCCTCGTCGGTGAGCTGGAGATGGCCCGCCTTACCGGCGGCGGTGAGGATCGCGGATCGCTGGTCGAAGATGGCCGCGCGTTGCGCCAGCACCTCGGCGTGACGCTCCAGGAGACACTGTAGGAACTCTTCCATTGGAATTGCCTTCCATGAAACATAGTGCAGCACACCATGTTTGATCATCATTGGATGGCAGACAGGCCCACCGTGCCGATGCCCACTCCGCGAGCCAGTGCCAGGCTGCGTGAAGCGCCCGCGTCACCGCCCTCCTGTGCCAGTGCAAACGGGCGGCTACTGCTGTGAGCAGCCTAGATCCGCGGAATGGCGGGGTCTAGATGGCGTCGTCCTCGCCGAGCACGCGCTGGTCGGCTTCGACAACGTCGAGCTGCCGCAGCGCGCTCTGGTCCAAGTACGTCTGCAATCCACCCTCCAGTAGGCCGAACTCATCGAGCACGTGCGCGAAGTCGAGGCACTGCTGGGTCATGGCCATGAACGTCGGGATCATCTGGCCGTCGCGGTCGGCGGCGAGGTCGCACAAGATCCGGTTGCACGCCGGATGATCCTGGGCGTTGAGAGCCGCGAGGTAGCGCCGCGCGGTGGGCGCGGACTCGTGGCCGGCTTCGGTCACCACGGCCGCTACCGCGGGCCCGATGGGGTTCGCGGCTATCGATCGGCATAGGTCATCACATCGAAAGACAAAGGACTGACATCGGTTTCGTCACGTGGTGTGACACCGGGTTGCATAACAGCGGGCTGACCGTCGTCGATCGCTTCGTCGGTCGGCGACACCCTGGAGTCGAGTCTGAACGAGTCGAACACGAACGGCAGGCCGTCGGCACGCAGCGGGTCCGGGCCGTTCATCACCTGGAAATGCAGGTGTGGCGCACTGGTATTGCCAGTGTTGCCGACCGAACCGATCAGCTGCCCGGCCTTCACCTGATCGCCCGGCTTGACCTTGATGCTGCCCGTCTTGATGTGTGCGTACATCGCGTAGTTGCCGTCGCCGAGGTCCTGCACGATGTGGTTGCCGGGGTACTGATCGAGCGTCAGCCCGGTCGGGTTCTTTCCTGGCACTTGTTCTTCCAGGCCGTCGGTCGCGATCACCACCGGACCGTCGGTCACGGCGTAGATATCGGCACCGAAGCCCGGATAGCTCTCCACCTTGGTCTTGTCGCCGATGAACAGCCGACCGTCGGGGCTGAGTTGCACGTAGTCGATAGCGAACCGCTCAGCGGCCCAGAGTTGGCCGTTGATCGGGTTCAGCGCCCCGCGGTGGCCCCCGACCTCGCAGCAGCTGTCGCCGTCCAACCAGCTCGGCCCCGCCAGCGGTGGGGCGATGACGATGGGCTTGCGGGTCTGCACGGTGACCGGTGCGACGTGTTCGGTCATCGTCGCGGGAAGAAGTGGAGGCTGCGGCTCCGACAGCGAAACCCCGATCGAGTGCGTCAGTGTCTGCGGCACGGCGGCGTCCTTGTCGAGCTGGACGTCGAGCCAGACCACCGCTGTCGCCGACGGGCCGACTTTCGTTGTGGGCGTGGGTGTTCCGAGGAGACGGGTCCACTTGCTGACCTGGTCACCCGCGAGGGTGAGCAGCGCGACATCGCGGTCGAGAACGGTCACCGAAGTCAACGTCACCTCCTGGGGGAGGGCGTTGGTCAGAAGTAGTTCGTAGGCCAGGTGGACCTTGCCGTCGGTGGCAGGCACTGGAATCGGCTCGGCGAGGGAGCGGGCCACCAGCGGAGTCGCCGCCGAGGGCTCGGGCCCGCGCAGCGGCCCCGACTGCGGGGTGCTCGCCGAAGTCGTGGCCGACGGTGTCTGTGTCGCGGTCGACGTTGTCTCTGTGGTGGGCGAGCAGGCCGCGATCAGCGTGATCGCGCCGAAGAGTACGGCTGCCGTGTGGATTACGGCCATGCGCTGCTCCTATTGCTTCGGTTGTTCGGATGGCGAAGGCTCCGGTTGGTGCGGCGCTTCGGGGTCGTTTGGACACGTCGCCATCAGCGTTGACCACTACCGCGGGCAGTGTCCGCGCGTCGGCATCGCCTCCGCTGCGGTGAGGGCTGTGGCTTGTTCAACAGTTCCCTCCTTCGGCAGGGCTCAGCGTAAGTCCGACAGGGGGCTTGCGCCGGCCCATCAGGCAAATCCGGGCGTCGGCAGGATGCAGCGGCTCACGCCTCCAGCTCCTTGCCGAGACTCGCCGCCTGTAATTCGCGGAGCCGCTCGGCGATGATCCGGCGGCCATCGGCCAGGTTCTCGCGGCGCGAGCCCCAACGCAGGTTCACGGCTCGGTTGTCATAGGCAATGTCGTTCCCATGCAACGCCTCGCACCGATACGGGCGCGGCCCGCGGAAGGCTTCGAGCACCAACAGATGCACGCGCACCCGCTTGGTCGCTGGACCTGGCGCGCTCAGCGTCACCGCCGGGTATCCGCCGCTGCGATGCTGGTGCACGATGCGCCGCACCCGACCCCAGTCGCTGATCTCGTAATGGTCCTCCCACCCGACCACCGGCTTCCAGCGTTCGTCGTTCGGCTCTGCGTTCGCCAGGATCAAGGCGCACTCCTTGCAGAGCGTCGAGGAATTGGCCGCCAGCAGCTCGGTGGCGCACAGCTCGCACTCGCGCTCAGAGCCGTTCTGACGGGCCGGATTCCGCCGCCGGGCATCGGCAAGTCCCGGGCGGCCCGTGAAGCGGCGGCTCTGGCGATGGATCGCGGGGTCGAGGTGGTATGGAGCTATTACGAGTCCCACGCCAGAGACATTCCGTTCCATGTGGTCACGAACCTGCTGCGCGCGGGCATCGGCGTAAGAGATCCCGACGGCGCGGCCGGACGGGCCCGGATCCGGGAACGAGTCCCCGATCGCTGCGCGCAGACGACTGCGTCTTACGCGAAATCGAGGAGACGCTGCAGGCTGCCGAGGGATCAAGTGGCGATACCGCGCTGAGCACCGCCAAATTCTTCCTCGGTATCGCCCTGACGTCTCGAGAGGCCGCCGCAGACCGTGACCGCGGACTGGAGCTTGTGGTGCAGGTTTGTGACGTGTGGGTGCGCGAGCGGACCCGTCTGTATCTAGCGCCTTCGGCCCAGGCAGTCGCCGCGCGGGAGAGGGCTCGGCGCGGCGATCCCGATGGTGCCATCCCGGTGATGCGGACCGCCGTGAACGATCTGTTCGAGACGGGGCAGCTGACCGGTGGAGTTCTGGCCGCCGCCCGTCTGGTGGAGATGCTGCTGGACCGCGGGGCCCATGGCGATGCACCCGAAGCCGAGGCCGCGATCGACTGGTTGGCGAACCTGCCGACTGCCGAAGGTTGGGCGATTCGCGATACCTGGTTACTGCGGCTACGGGCGCTGCTCTCCAGAACCCGCGGCGACGACGTTGCCTACCATGACTTGGTGAGTCGCTATCGGGCGATGGCGAAATCGCTTGGCTTCGAGGGACACATCCAGATGGCCGAGGCGATGTAGTGCACTAGGTGAGAACCTCGTAGCCGAGCAGGAAGATCGCGGTCAGACACAGCCCACAGCCGATGACGATGGTGGGCATCAGGATCATGCTGTCGAGCTCGTCGTCGTCGAGGACGTCACCCTCGAACCGTCCGAACAACACTCGCGCGACACCGGTCCTCCGGAACGTGTGCACGAGACTCCGCACCGCCTTGGTATTGCGCCTGCGGCCGATGAATGTGCGCGACGCGAATCCCAAGACGAACGTCAGCGCGGCGGCGCCAAGGAGCAACCACCCAACCGTCGTCTGCGAAATCGACACATTGCACCCCGGTGTCTCCGACACCTCGGGCCAGCCTATAGGCCGAGGTGATCGCGCAGCGTGTGCCCGGTGTACTCCGTGCGGAAACTGCCGCGCTCCTGCAGCAGCGGCACCACCAGGTCCACGAAGTCGTCCAGCCCGTGTGGGGTCAGGTGAGGCACCAGGATGAAGCCGTCGCAGGCGTCGGACTGCACATGCAGGTCGATCTCGTCGGCGACCTGGGCCGGCGTGCCGACGAACTGTTGACGGCTGGTGACGGCGATGATCAGTTCGCGGATGCTCAGGTTCTCGGCCTCCGCGCGTTCCCGCCATGCGGTGGCAATTGCCTTCGGATCGCCGTGGCGGACCCTGCCCTGCGTGACGGTCGGGTCGTCGGCGGGTTCGACGTCGGGCAGTCGGCCGTCTGGGTCATAGGCCGACAGGTCGCGCTGCCAAACCTGTTCGAGCATCGCGATCGCGGTCTGGGGGGTGACCTGCTGGTAGCGAATGTGGCGCGCCTTGTCGGCGGCTTCCTCCTCGGTCTCGCCAAGCACGAACGTCGCTGCGGGAAATACTTTGAGCTGGTTGGGGTCTCGGCCATAGGATGCCGCACGGCCCTTGACGTCGGCGTAATACTTCTGTCCGGCCTCGAGCGCGGAATGCAACGTGAACAATGCATCGGCGTGTTTGGCGCCGAACGCGCGGCCGTCCGCGGAGTCGCCGGCCTGCAACAACACCGGGTGTCCCTGCGGCGCGGGCGGCAGGGTCGCGACGCCGCGGATGTCGAACTGCGCACCGTTGTATTCGACATACCGAATGCGACTGGGATCGACGTAGATTCCGCTGTCACGGTCG
>DASQCE010000497.1:0-3650 GCA_035634855.1 Mycobacterium sp. | reverse complement strand
TCGACGCGCATCAGGAAGCGACGGCCCGTCGAGCGGGCGAACAGCCATGCCAGCACGGCCGTGCGCAGGTTGCCGATGTGCAGATCGGCCGACGGACTGGGCGCGAACCTGCCAGCGGTCACGCCCGCAATCTAGCTAATCGCGCTCCCACGGAGCCGTCTCGCCCATCTTCTTGTAGTACTTGGCGAGGTGGCTCTTCACCCGGTCGATGTCGCCCTTGGGCAGATCGATGCCGCCGCGGGCGCCCTCCATGATGTTGCCTGCCGCCATCACACCGCGGGGCACGGCCTCGAGCTTGCCGCCGACGACGTCGGCGATCAGCAGCTTGTAGGCGGTGAAGTTGTCCTTCTTGTCGCCGTCGTACCAGACGTGGGCGTCGCGGTACTTCTGGTTGGGCTCGTCCTCTGCGCCTGCCCACTTACGGACCCGTTTGGCCGCCGCGTCGCCGTCCCATTCACGGGTTCGATCAGCGAGCGGCAGATCCTGAAATGCTGTCACTGACATATCGGAGGCGTGCCCATGCCGCCACTTCGCTAAACGGCTAACGCTGCTGTGAATTCGCTGCAAAACCAGTCGACGTCGGCCATGGAGAACACCAGCGGAGGGCGGATCTTCAGCACGTTGCCGTCATGGCCGCAGACCGAGATCAGCACGTGTCGTTCACGCATGGCGTTCACCAGCGCGCGAGCGCCCGCCCGGTCCGGTGTCTTGGCATCGGCGTCGCTGACGACCTCGACGCCGACGTACAGCCCGGCACCGCGCACATCGCCGAGCCGCGGGTCGTCCTCGGCTATCCGGGACAGCTCGGTGCGCAGCACAGCACCGACCTCGGCGGCGTTGGCGAGCAGGTTCTCCTCTTCGATGACGTCGAGCACCGCCGCCGCGGCGGCCATCGACACCGGGTTGCCGGCATAGGTGTTGAAGTACGGCACCCGCACGGCGAACGGCCGCAGCACGTGGTCGCGGGCGGCCATCGCGGCCACGGGTAAGCCGTTGCCCATCGGCTTGGCCATGGTCACGATGTCGGGGATGACCCCGTGGCGGTCGAAGCCCCACATGGTCTCGCCGGTGCGGACGAATCCGGGCTGGACTTCGTCGGCGATGAACACCCCACCGTGCCGGCGCACGATGTCCACCGCGGGAGCGAGGACCGACGGGTCGGGATAGATGCCGTCGGATGAGAAGATCGTGTCGGCAATGAGGCAGCTCACCCCGATGCCGTTCTGAGAAAGGTCGTCGATAGCGGCGGCCACGTCGGCGGCGAATTGTGTGGCCGCATCCGCGGATCGATAGCTGTCTGGAGGCGGGACCGTCCGCACGTGCGGGGCGAGCGTCGTTGCATCCCCGAGGGACGGCGAGATGGCCATCACGGCAGTGGTGTTGCCGTGATAGGCGTCGCGCGTGACGATGACACCCGTTGCGTCCGTGTACATCTCGGCGACGCGCAGCGCCAGGTCGTTGACCTCGGAGCCGGTACAGGCATACATCACCTGGTCGATCTCTTCGGGCATGGTCGCAAGCAGCCGCTCTGAGTAGTCGACGATCCCGCGATGCAGATAGCGGGTATGGGTGTTCAGCGTCGAGATCTGCTGCATCACGGCGTCCACCACGTGCGGGTGGCAATGCCCGACGCTGACGACGTTGTTGTAAGCGTCCAGATAGCGCACGCCGTCCGCGTCGAACACGTGGCTGCCGAGCCCACGGACCAGATGCACCGGCCGGTCGTAGAACAGCCGGTTCGCCGGGCCGAGCACCCGCTCACGCGCCCCGATCAACGGGTCGTCGTCACCGTCGGCTGTGTAGCTGTTCGAGTCCATGATGTTTGAGAAACTCATCGAACTCAGTCTGCTCCATCCGGCGCCGTCGTTCAGACTGTGTGCAATGTCCGGACTACCTTCCGATCACGAGAGCTACGCCCGTGCGGCGCTGACCGCCTACGGGCGCGATCGTGACAGTCCGTTGCGCCTGCTGAGCCTTTCGGAGAACGCCACCTACCTGGTCGATGACGGCGACCCGATGGTGCTGCGGGTGCACAGGCCCGGCTACCACTCGCTGGAGGCGATCCGCTCCGAGTTGAGGTGGATGGCCGCACTGCGCGAGCAGACCCCGGTGGTGACCCCGGAACTGATCCCGGCGCGCGACGGCAGCGACGTGGTTTCGGCCACGGTCGCGGGCAACACCCTGCACGTCGACGCAGTCACGTTCATCACCGGCTGCACCGCCGAGGAGCAGCCCGACGTCGTCGGTTTCGACGAGCTGGGCCGGATCACCGCGGCGATGCATGAGCATGTTGAGAGTTGGGTAGCTCCCGAGTACTTCACGCGATTCAGCTGGGACGTCGAGGCCACGCTCGGCCGCGAGGCGCGCTGGGGCAACTGGCGGCACGCGCCAGGCCTTACCGCGGCCGACGAGGCGATCGTCGAACGCGCCGCTGCCGAGGTCGGTGGTCGGCTCACGGAGTTCGGCAGTGACACAGATCGTTTCGGGCTCATCCATGCGGATTTGCGGATGGCGAATTTGATGATCGACCCCGACAAGGGCGCGGCATCGATCACCGTCATCGACTTCGACGACTGCGGATGGTCGTGGTATCTCTTCGATCTCGCCGCCGTGGTCTCGTTCATCGAGGACACCCCGGAGGCCGAGCGGATGATCTCCGATTGGCTGCGGGGCTACCTCGAGGTGCGCGACATCTCCGCCGAGCACCTGGCGATGATCCCGACGCTGGTGATGCTGCGCCGACTGATGTTGACCGCCTGGGTTGCGTCGCACGCCGACGCGGACGCCGCGATCGCCTTCACGGACGGCTACGCGACGGGAACTGCCCGGCTGGCCGAGCGGTATCTCACCGACCGCGACTGGCTGCACGACGCCATCCACTCGTCGTGATCTTCGTTGACAAGCGGATGTCACCGTATGAAGCTGTGCAAGCAGGCCAAGCGCTACCTCTCCGTTCAGCACCGACCCGGTTCTCGCTGCCGTTGAGGCGCAACTGTTCATCGGCGACATCACCGAGTCGGGTGAGTACTATCCAAAATCGGGTTCTCTGTAGCGTTCACCTACTGTGATCCGCCCTTCTATGGCCAGGTCGAGCGCGACGGTGGGCGCTTGAATCTGCGTCGCGTTGGGGAGCCGGTGTTCGTCGACGGCATTCGCGAGCATGAGCGGTGCTTTCCGCGGTGTCGACGTTGGGGTCTGCCGCCGAAAATCGCGCGCTGTTCCTGAGTACCGCGACAGCTGTGCCGGCCTCTTCAAATGCTGACCGAAGGGCCATGGGGTGCAAGCACTTTCATCGTCCGTGACGCGGACGGCACCCTTGTGATGTTCCCAGCACCAGGCGGCTAGCCGGCGTAGCTACGCCGGCTGCAAACTGATCGGCTGTTCCGTCTGCCCCGGGTTGGGGTCGTTACACGCCCCGGGTTTTGACGTGTAACTGACGGTGCCCACCAGGCTTGCCGGGTCGAACGAGCACAACAGGTCTGCCGGGCCTGTACTACCGTCCGGACATGTCCACCCATTCGGTACGTCACGCCGTTCGGCGGTCCAGGGGCCACCCCTCAGTCTGCTGATCGCCCCGACCCACCCGGTGGAGGTTGACACCGTCCCTCCGCAAGTGCGCTCCGCGTTACATTGCGTGGTGATGTTCCAAA
>DASQCE010000496.1:0-2479 GCA_035634855.1 Mycobacterium sp. | reverse complement strand
GACACCGAAGACCGTCCACGTCGCCGCGACGAAGGAGGACGGCTCCAAGGTGGAGTTCGACGCGGTGGTGCGCATCGACACCCCCGGCGAGGCGGACTACTACCGCAACGGCGGCATCCTGCAGTACGTGCTGCGCAACATGCTGAAGTCGTAAGCATTCAGACATGCCCCGGGTGACGGAGGACCATCTCGCGGCCCGCCGCCGCCAGATCCTCGACGGCGCCCGGCGGTGCTTCGCCGAATACGGCTACGACAAGGCCACCGTGCGGCGGCTCGAGCACACGATCGGGCTGTCGCGCGGTGCGATCTTTCACCATTTTCGCGACAAGGACACGCTGTTCTTCGAGTTGGCCCGCGAGGACGCGGAACGGATGGCCGATGTCGCGTCGCGGGAAGGGTTGATTCAGGTAATGCGCGACATGCTGGCCGCGCCCGAGCAGTTCGACTGGCTCGCGACCCGGCTGGAGATCGCGCGCAAGCTGCGCAACGATCCGGCGTTCAACCGCGGCTGGTCGGAGCGCTCGGCCGAGCTGTCGGCAGCGACCACCGACCGGTTGCGCAGGCAGAAGCAGGCCGGGCGGCTGCGCGACGACGTGCCAAGTGCGGTGCTGCAGACCTACCTGGACCTGGTGCTCGACGGTCTGGTGGCGCGACTGGCCTCCGGCGACGACCCCGAAAAGCTCAGTGCCGTACTAGACCTCGTCGAGGCCTCGCTGCGACAGCAGAAATCCTAGCTCGGCTCGGAATCCCCGCTATCGGGCGCGACTGCGGTGGTTCGGGCCGCCGCGGCTGCGCATCGTCGTACCTGATTCACGCAGCATGCTGTGGATCGAACCGTACGAGCGGCCAGTGCTGGCCACCAAAGTACGGATGCTCGCGCCCCCCTCATAAGCGTTGCGCAACTCGTTCAGCACTTCGTCCCGAGACTTGTTCAGTTTCTTCATCGACATCTCCCCGGTGTGGATGCCCCGACGCATACCCAGCGTAGGAAGGGTTCACACCCAACGGGTGGAATTGATGAAACGGTTTGCAATTCGCCTAGGCGAGCTCGATGAGATCGCGATAGTCGTCGGACCAGAAGTCCTCCGTGCCGTCGGGCAGCAGCACGACCCGCTGCGGGTCCAGCGCCTCGGCGGCGCCCGGGTCGTGCGTCACCAAAACCACCGCGCCGACGTAGCTGCGCAGCGCGTCGAGCACCTGCTCGCGCGACGCTGGGTCGAGGTTGTTGGTGGGCTCGTCGAGTAGAAGCACGTTCGCCGTCGACGCGACGAGGCCCGCCAGCGCGAGCCGGGTCTTCTCGCCGCCCGACAACGTGCCTGCCGGCTGATCCAGTTGTGGACCGCTGAACATGAACGCGCCCAACAGACCCCGCAGATCCTGCTCGCCGGTGTCGGGCGCGGCGTGGCGAATGTTCTCCCACACGGTCGCCAGGTTGTCGAGGGTGTCATGCTCCTGCGCGAAGTAACCGATCTTCAGCCCGTGCCCGGGTTCCAGCGCCCCGGAGTCGGGCGTCTCCACACCTGCCAGCAGCCGCAGCAGCGTGGTCTTGCCCGCCCCGTTGAACCCCAGCACAACGACGCGCGAGCCGCGGTCGATGGCCAGGTCGACGCCCGAGAACACCTCCAGCGAACCGTAATTCTTCGTCAAACCCTTGGCCACCAACGGGGTACGGCCACACGGCGCCGGGGTCGGGAACTTGATGCGGGCCACCTTGTCGGCTACCCGTTCCTCATCGAGGGCGGCCATCATCCGGTCGGCGCGGCGCAGCATGTTCTGCGCGGCAACGGCTTTGGTGGCCTTGGCGCCCATCTTGGCGGCCTGGGCGCGCAGCGCGGAGGCCTTGCGTTCCGCGTTGGCGCGTTCGCGGCGGCGACGCTGTTCATCGGTGGCACGGGCGTCGAGGTATTTCTGCCAACCCATGTTGTACACGTCGACCTCGCCGCGAACCGCGTCGAGGAACCACACCCGGTTGACGACGTCGGCGAGCAGATCGACGTTGTGGCTGATGACCACCAGCCCGCCGGTGTGGCCGCGGAGGAACTCGCGCAGCCAGCCCAGCGAGTCCGCGTCGAGGTGGTTGGTTGGCTCGTCCAGCAGCAGCGTGGTGGCCGAACCCGAACCGGTCTCCGATGCGGCGAACAGAATGCGCGACAGCTCCACCCGGCGGCGCTGGCCGCCGGACAGCGTGCGCAGGGGCTGGGTCAGAACACGTTCGGGCAGGCCGAGACTCGCGCAGATGCGGCCGGCCTCGCTTTCGGCCGCGTACCCGCCCAGCGCCGCGAACCGCTCCTCGAGCTGTCCGTAGCGGCGCACGGCGCGGTCGCGGGTGGCGTCGTCGGCGACCTCGGCCATCAATGCCTGCTGCTTTTCCAGGTCGGCCAGCAGAGTGTCGAGGCCGCGGGCGGACAGCACCCGGTCGCGGGCCAGCACCTCGAGGTTGCCCTCCTTGGGATCCTGTGGCAGATAACCGATTTCCCCA
>DASQCE010000495.1:0-3946 GCA_035634855.1 Mycobacterium sp. | reverse complement strand
TGATGGCCGACACCATCGAACATGATGGTTTCCACCTGGGCGTGCGATGGCACCGAACGCAGCCCGGGCACGATGATGTCGAGTGCCGCTGTCACTGACAGCCACCGCACGCCGGCAGGCATTGGCGCGGCGGCGACCCGGCGCAACACCGGCTAACCCGGTCGCAGCGCCCGGACGATCTCGACAAACGGCAGCACACCCGCCCAGGGCGACCCGCCGAACGGCGAGCCCAGGGTGATGACCGTGTCAACGCGGCCGCTCAGACGATGGTCGGCGATGGCCTGCGCGATGACAACACCGCCCAGACTGTGTCCGACCAGATGCACCTTGTCTGCACCGGTGCGACGCAAGATCCTCGCCACCTCGGCGACCAGCCGCTCAGCGAGCTGCTCCACCGACGTTCCAAGCGGCGGATAGCTCATCGCTTCGACGGTCAGGCCTCGGGCGCCGAGGGTGTGGGCGACCAAGGACCAGCTTGACTTGGTGCCCGCGAACCCGTGGACGAGCAGCACGGGACGTGTCGTGGATGCGGTGGCGGCTTTCACGGGAGGCGAAGAACTGCTTGCGCCGTCGAAGCCACCGCTGGCCAGGCGTAGCGGTGTCATCGCGGCTGCCGACATCAACATCGCCGCCTCGTTGGCCTGCACCATCGCGGCACGCCCCACCGTCCGAACCGCCGCCCGGGCAGCGCTGAATACGCGCAGGGGCGTCGTCAGGCCGCTGTGCCTGCGCGAACCGCAGACCTGTTCCTTCGGTTGCCTTCCCGTCGGCTGCAATTGCGACATGTCCTGGCCCCTTGCCGTGTGACGCGTATCACTTTAAGAATGGCGGTCAGCGGATCGGGTGTCTTCGATGCCAGCTGCACTCTCGTATACGGGTCCGCACCTACCGCTTACTACGTGCTGGCGGGTAGTCGCACAGAACAGGTTGCGCCGCAATCGTTCTCGTTAGCCCTGACAGCAACCGCCACCACGTCGTTCACGTGAAGCACCCGTTGGCCAGAATTGGCTGGGGCTCGGCCAGGCTGGCCGTCGGCGCACAGGACCGACGGTAAACAGTTGTGCGAACAGATATTTTGACGGCATCGCGTATGACGCCCGCCGTCGCTGGACGCTTACCGAACCCAAATTCCCGGCTGGGCGGACCTGTGAATAGGTTGCCGCATGCCGGTTTCGGCGGCATGTATCCGTTGCCCGTCAGGACGGCGGCGGGTAGTACTGGTGCTCACTCAGGTCACGCTCGACGCGCCGCGCGGCGGCATCGAGTGAGGCACCAACGGGTCGTTCCTGGAGAACCGCCTCGTTGAATGCACGTGCGAATGCTGCGCTGAGCGCGGGATAGGCGGGGGTCTGCGGTCGTGATCGCGCGACTCCGTCCTCCAGCTGCTCGATGTAGAGGTGCTTGGGCCCACCTGCTGCGAAATCAGGTGAGATGCGGACGGCGCTCCTCGTCGCGGGAATGGCGCCGTTGGCGCGCGTCATTCGAAGCACTTCCGCCGGACGTAGGAGGAACTGTAAGAAGCGCCAGACCGCGTCGCCGTCAGTGGCGTTCGAAGTGATCCCCCACTGCCACGAGCCGGAGTCCGTCGCGGTGCGTTCGCCGAAGTTTGGCAGAGGAACGATCCTTATGTCTCCGGGGAACGCCTTCGAGTACCGGTCATAGAACCAGTGCCCAATCCACGAGATCGGACTTCTGCTCTGCTCGAACGCATCTCCAGTCGCGTTGGGGTCGACGTAGCCCTGCGTGAACCACCGTTGCATGATCGTGAACGCGTTCACCGCGCCCGGTCCGTTGAGGAAGCCGTCGACGGTGCGGTAGTCGGTTCGGTCGATCAGGTCCCCGCTCGCCGACCAGACCGCCGGCGCGAAGCCGTAGGTGTACCACTCCGGGTTCGGCTCGTTGAGTTGTAGATCAAGCGGTCGCTCGAAGCCGGCTTGCCGCAGCCGCTGAAGAACGGTGGTGAATTCGTCGGCCGTCCATGCGTCGGCCGGGCTGCTGGGGATGCGGATTCCGGCTTTCGTCAGGATCGAGGGCCGCACGTACAGGCCAAGTCCCGAGTCGAAAGTGCCGACGCCCCATTGGCGGTTCGCATAGCTGCCCTGCTCGATGATCGAAGGCAGCAGGTCCTCGCGCAGTGACTTGGAGACGCAGGAGTCGATGGGCTTCAGCTTCCCCGACCAGGCGTAGTTATAGAGGTTGGGCCCGTCGAAGTCGAGCAGGTCCGGCAGGCCACCGTGCGCCGCGGCAGCCTGCACTTGTTGTGCGTAGTCGCCGACAGGCAGGGTGATCAACTTGACTTGCACCTGCTGTTCGGTGGCGTTGAACGCGCTCACCTGCTCGTGCAAAATCTGCGCCTCGTCGGTGTTTGCACCGCTGTCGTGAAACCAGGCAGTGATGTATGTCGGTATCGTCCCGCTCAGCTTGCCGTCGCATGTTGAGTCGGTCGGGGAGCTACTCTGTCGGTCCTGCTGACCACAGGCTGCGATGCCCACTAAGGCAAGGCAGCTAGCGAGCGCGACGATCTCCCGTCGTAGTGGAACCGGGCGCCGTCGACTCATGTCACTGCACGTTCGAGACGTTCACTACGAGGTCCATGCACGCACTCCCGCCATCAAATTTTCGGACTCCCGCGCCGGCGGGGCGGCATCAGCACCCCCATGCCCTGCCCGCACTGGCACTCGCAGCGGTTTTGGCAGCATCCTGCCAGTATGTTCCTTCATCTAGGTGCCGAACCGTTCGGTCGCGAATATCCCGGGGCCTCATCGGCCCGCACCCCGTCGACGCGCCGAATGTACCGGACGCTTGGCCGCTGGGTCGGCTGACTAGCCGCCCGAGCGCACGCCGCGCCCGCGCTGCATTGGGTGAGCGGGTGGCCTACCGCGAACGACCTAATGTCCTGCGGCCTAATGTCCTGCGCTGTGTTGGTTTCAGGACATGGTTGCAGCTGTCTCGCGACATAGTTGGCACCTCAACTGAGGTGGGCGGCCGGCCATGTCGAAGGGGCAACTCGTCATCACTGCGGTGGTGGTTGAAGGACGCAGCAAAAGCGAGGTCGCCCGCGACTACGACGTCTCCCGACAATGGGTCCAGCAACTGTGCAGGCGGTATGCGGCCGAGGGCGCGACGGCGTTCGGACCGCGCTCACGACGCCCCACACCAATGCCCGAGCGGTGCGCCCCGGCGTCGAAGACCGCATCCTTCGGCTCCGCAAAAACCTCACCAAGCAAGGCTTCGATGCCGGCGCCGAAACAATCGCCGCCCACCTCGCCGCAGACCCACCATCAAACGTGCCTGCGGTATCCACCATCGGGCGCATCCTGACCGTTGAGACCGCTCAGGCCGAGATCAGCCTGAGCGGCAGTCGCTCGTAACAGCGGATGATGTTGTTGAGCGCCCATGTCGGCTCGCCGGCGAGTTCGATCCGGCTGACCTGCTGCATCAGCGCAGTGAGCATCGCCTGCATCTCGAGTCGGGCGAGCCCCTGCCCGGCGCAGGCGTGTGTGCCGTGCCCGAAGCCGAGATGGCGGGTGGCATTACGGCGGATGTCGAACACATCGGGGTCTATCCACTCCTGCTCATCGCGGTTCGCCGACGCGTACAGCACTAGCACCCGCGATCCAGCCCGGATATCGATATCCGCGATTTCAGTCGGCTGCAGCAGCTTTCGGCTGAACGCCCGCAACGGCGACTCGTGCCGCAGCACCTCATTGATCGCATTGGGCAGCAGGGACGGCTCGGCGCGCAGCGTATCCCACTGGTCGGGATGCAGAGCGAAGAGTGCCAGCGCACTGGCGATTCCGCTGATCGTGGTGTCCAGCGACGGAGCAAGGTAGTCGATCATCAGCGCCGAGCACTCGCTGGGGCGAAGCTTCCCGGCGTCGGCGGCGGCGAGGATGTCATGACCGATGCTGCCGTGGAACACCGACCGGTGGCGCGCCACGTCCTT
>DASQCE010000494.1:0-23772 GCA_035634855.1 Mycobacterium sp. | reverse complement strand
CGGGCGTGGGGCTGTTCGATCAAGACGCCCCGTGTTTCCGAAGCCCAGATCGGCACCTTCCGCAACACCATCGGCAATGTCCTGACCGGCACGCCGGTCGGGCACGCCGTCAGTGGAGCGTTCGGCGCGCGTTTCGCGGTGTTGTCAACGGCGCTCGCGAGCGCGACCTCACCTTCCGCTCCTGGGGGAGGGCGGCTGAGCGATCGTGACCTGGTGCTGCACTGGCTCGAGCGCAACGACGCCCAAAACTACGTTGTGATCGGCGATCCCGCGGCCCGGGTCCGCAGCAACGATTTCTGAGAGGAAAACCATGCCCCAACCGGATGTTCTCGCGGTGTCGGAAGACGTTCGCGAATCCTTCCAGCCGGTGTTGCAAGCGCTTCCCGAGGTGCGCGACGCGTTGGCGGGTGAGCAGGACGTCGTCACCGTGCGTCCCGGATACCAGTATCCGGAGGGCGGTGATCCGGTGTCGAGTGTCGTCGTGGCGGTCGTCCCCGACACCACGCCGGTCAGCGCGGGGGAACTCGAAGGACGGTTCGGCGTGCCGGTGTCGGTGACCGACGCCACCGTCGAAGAACAACTGGCCCAGATGGACACCGCGCCAGTGGCATTCGGAACACCGGGGGGTGCGACCGTGTCGCCGCTCGAGGCGATGCTGCGCGACGAGGCGGTCATCGCATTCGCGCCGCCGAAGCGGGGCACGTATGAACCCCAGGATCCGCCCAACCTACCGCTCGTCGAGGAGGAGATGGGGCTGACCATCTGCGTCAGTCCCGAGGCGGGGTGGAGCGAACTCGAGACGTTTCTCGGCGCGACCCGTAAGCGGCTGACCGTGGCGATGTACCAATTCACCGCGCCGCACGTCTTCAAGGCCGTCGAAGACGCGGTCACGCCAGGACACCGCACCTTCGAACTCGTGCTCCACCCCTTTGTCGAACCACCGACCGCGGGCGTCAAGGCGCACGATCTGAAGACCAAGACCGAAGTGCTCAAGCCGCTCGACAACGAAATGACGGACCGCTTCGATCACACGTGGGCGACTTTCAAGACAACAAAGCGACCCGACGGGCTGTGGGCGTCGTCGTATCACATCAAGGTCGCGGTCCGCGACGGCAATGCGGGCTGGTTGTCGAGCGGCAATTGGCAGTCGTCGAACCAGCCGAACGTGCATCTGTTCGGTGACGACGCAGATCCCGATCAACCCTTACCCGACGGTTTTCCGGGCGAGTACAACCGTGAGTATCACGCCATCTTCGAAAGTGAGACCTTGGCGTCGATCTACGAGCAGTACATCCGGCGCGACTTCGAGCTGTGCGCGGCGCAGGCGGAGGAACCCGCCGAATTCGCGGCGCCCGATCTCTTCGTTCCGGAGGCGGTCGAGCTGCCTGAGGCATTCGGCGAAGGCGGCCAGTTCTTTCCTCCGCTGCGTGTTGATCGCGTCGTCAAGGTGCAACCCCTGCTGACGCCGGACAACTACGCCGAGAACGTTCTGAAGCTGATCAAATCCGCCAAGACGAGCCTGCGTTTCCAGAACCAGTACATCAACCTTCGCGGTGACGGTGAGGACTTTCCTGAGCTACTGGCGCTGGTCGATGCGCTGAAGGAAAAAGCTCAGGATCCCGACGTGGAGGTCCGCTTCATCTTCCGCAACCTGATGACTGAGGACAAGCTGGATTTGCTTACCGCGCAGGGCTTTCCAAGTGACGCAATTCGGTTCCAGGAGGGCTGCCACAACAAGACGATCATCGTCGACGACAAAACGGCGATGGTCGGCAGCCACAACTGGTCGAACGAGGGTGTCGCGGCCAACCGAGACGCCAGCCTGATCTTCTTCGACCCCGAGATCGCGGAATACCTCGCCGGTGTGTTCGACGACGACTGGCAGTTCCGGGCGAACGATAAGCCGGCAAAGAAGCAGCCGCGCGTCGCCCGTCCCGACGAGCCCACGCCGCCGGGCTTCAGACGCGTGCCCTTCTCGGCAGTCTTCGACGACTGACGCCGAGTGGGGGATAACTGGTAGGTCCAGATGGGTGTCAGCAGCGACGACATCCCTTGGTGCACGCGCGATCCTGAAAGTGAACAAAGGCAGGCTAACAAAGGAGTAGCGCCATCATCATCAGAATCCGGAGTTTCATTCCACCGCTGTTGGTGGCCGGGGCGGGCGCAGCAGCGATCGCGGTTGCACCGCTGGCCGACGCCGCCCCAACCTGCACCTTCACCGGAACCGCAAGCGTCTGCGAGTCCGAGGGCAATGCACAAGTCAGTGCCACCCCGCCCCCGATCGACTACCAGGCTCAGTACCCGTTCTTCGGGAACGTGCTGATTTTCCGCCACGGCGGACGCAACTGAAACTGACAGCGCAGTCGGGCTATTCGCCCTGGAGTGGGATGACCACGTTCAACGTTGTCCCACTCCCGGGTGGACTGGAGATGCCAAGTCGGCCTGCCAGTGCCTCGACTCTGTCCTTGAGTCCGATGAGCCCCGAGCCCCCGCCCGCGACGGCACCGCCGATCCCGTTGTCGCTGATGGTCAGGTGAAGCTCATCGTCGCCGGCGACGGCGGACACCACGACTTCGGACGCCTGCGCGTGTTTGGCGGCGTTGGTCAGCGCCTCGGCGACAACGTAATACGCGGCAACCTCAACCGATTCGGGCATTCGGCGATCGACGTTGAGGTCGAGCTCGACGGGCACGGCCGAGCGTCGGGCGAGCGTCTTGATCGCCGGGCCAAGCCCGCCCTTGGACAGGATCGCGGGATGCATGCCTCGGGATATCTCCTGCAATTCCGTCGACACACCGACCAAGCCGTCGACGATGTTGGACACCTGGTCGCACAGCTGTTGGTGCTCAGCGGGTATCGACGCCTCGACTGCGCGCAGTGCGAGCCCGAGCGAAACGATGCGCTGCTGCGCACCGTCGTGGAGGTCGCGTTCGAAGCGTCGGCGGGCCTGGTCGCCGGCGGTGACAATGCGCGCACGTGATGCGGTGAGCTCAGCGCGGGTTGCGGCGTTGGCGATGGCGGTGGCGACGAGGTCCGCGAAATCCCCGATCCGGGCCTCGGTTTCCGGCGGCAGCGGCTCGGTTTGTGATGAGCCGACCACCAATGCACCCCAGATGCGGCCGTCTATGATGATCGGCGCACCGACCGCCGAGCGCAGCCCTAGCCGGCGGATCCGCTCGGCTGTGGGACCCGTGGCTGCCTCGAAACAGTCGATCCGTGCCGGCGCTCCGGCGTCTAGGACCATAGCGGGCACGTTGTCGTCGTCGAGTGGAATCCGCTCTCCGATAGTCATTTTCGTGAGCCCGCTCTTGTCCCGAGCTGCCAGCAACACCAGTGCCTCGCCGGATTCGTAGCGCAGCAGTGCGACATTGTCGATACCGAGTCCGCGAGACAACTCAGCAACGGCGGCGGGATATACCTGGGCGGGGTCGACACCGCGGGCGACCAGTGTTGCGACACGGCGCAGCGCTGCCTGTTGCTCGGCGAGAGCGCTGACCTCGGCGTGGCTCGCTTCGACCATGCGCTGCGCCTCACGCAACCGGTCCTGCTCACGTCGCCGGTCGGTGACGTCGCGGGCGGCGCCGTAGAGCAGGCCGTTCTCCGCAACGATGCTCCACTCGAGCCAGCGCACACCGCCGTCGGCGCGCACGCAGCGGTTCTCGAACTGCGCTGTGCCGCCACTGCGAGCCAGCGCTTCCACCAGCGCGGTGGTGCGGTTGCGGTCGTCCGGGTGAATCAACTCAACGTACGGCCTGGCCTGTATTTCGGTCGCCGTGTAGCCGAAGACGCGCTCCGAAGCCGGGTTTATGCGCCGCACGCGAGTTTCGTCGCCGATGAAGAACAGATCGGACGTCAGGTCGAAGAACCGCTCGAGTTCTTTCCTGCTGGCCTCCAGTTGCGTGTTCATCACCTCGCGGTCACGGGCGGCGGCAAGCAAGGCCTCGAGAGAAGGCACCAGCCGGTGCAGGAGGTGGGCCATGGGCTTGGGCAGGTTCGCGGGGACCAACAGGGTGCCCAGCGGTACGTCGCCGTCACGCAACGGAATAGCGGATTGGTGCGCGCTCGCGACGACCGTTTCCGGCTCGAGCATTGCGAACCGAAGCCCGAGCACCTGCGCCATCCGCTGGCCTGCGGCGCCCAACGCCGGCCGAAGATCTCCGGCTCGCAGCATCAGGCGAGCCAGGTCGGCCGCCAGGTCAGCTTCGCGCCTGCGTTGCTCGGCTTCCGCGGCGCGCAGGCGGGCCTGCCCGGCGAGCACGTTGGCCAGAAACGCCACTGGCAGGAAAATGAGGATCGCCAGTGCATCCTGCGGACGCGTCGGTATCAAGCCCGCATTGGTCTCCATGTGGAACTGGACGTAGACCACCGCACTCGCCAATGTCGTGGCGACCGCGAGACGGAATCCCCACCCCGCCGAAATGACCAGCACGCCGACAAGGAACAGCACGCCGAAGGCATTCTCCGGCGCGACTTGCTCGAGTCGCTTCACAAGAAGCGTCTCGCCGACAATGAACGCGGCCGCCACGACGATGCCCACCCACACCGGAGGCGCCGTCGGCCGCACCACCAGCGCCAGCAGCCGCGTGTACAACGTGGGGCGGGGATCGGGTCCTGGCTGTGGTGGCGACGTGGAATGCTGAGTCATCTCGCTTCTTCAACACAGAATGGCCCCTCGATTATTGCCGTTGCCAGGCAATTCTGTGATAGCCGCGATAAGCGCACCTTGGGGCGCGGTTTGGCGGCAGAAGTTCTGGGTAGCGGGAATGCAATGATGGTCGACATCTGCGAGGCTGAAAAGTGTGTATTGCCGCTGGTTGCGACGTGCGCTGTCTGATCGTTGACGATAGCGCCGATTTCCGCGATGCCGCGAGCGCAATGCTCGAGCGGGCGGGAATCAGCGTAGTCAAGGCATCCAATAGCGCTGAGGCACTGAAGTATTACGAGGATTTTCACCCCGACGTCGCGTTGGTCGACATCGACCTTGGCGGAGAGGACGGCTTCGTGCTCGCGGAGCAACTCGACCGCGCGAGCACCCCAAGCACCCTCGCGGTGATCCTCGTTTCCACCTACGCCGAGTCCGACCTCGCAGAGATGATCGACGCGAGCCCAGCAGTGGGGTTCCTGCAGAAGTTCTCGCTGTCACCCGACGCCATCCGGGACTTAGTCAAGGTCAGCGGGCCTCGAGGTAGGTGATCACCGCCCGGACGCGACGGTGGTCGTCGCCGGTCTCGGGCAGGTTGAGCTTTGTCAGGATGCTTCGCACGTGCTTTTCGACCGTGCCTTCGGTGACCCAGAGTCGCCGCGCGATACCGGCATTCGAACGGCCCTCGGCCATCAGCATCAACACCTCCTGCTCGCGTGCGCTGAGCACGGCCAAGGGGTCGTCGCGGCGGCGGGCCGAGACGAGTTCTTGAACGAGCGCCGGGTCGACCACCGACGCGCCCTTGGAGATGCGTTCCAGGGTGTCGACGAAGTCGGCGACATCGGTGACACGGGTCTTGAGCAGATAGCCGATGCCGTGGCCGCTGGCCAGCAGTTCGGTTGCGTGCTCGACTTCGACGTGCGCGGACAGCACCAGGATCCCGGTGTCGGGCAGTTCCGCGCGGATCACGCGCGCCGCGTCGAGGCCCTCGGTGGTGTGCGTCGGCGGCATGCGGATGTCGACGACGACGAGTTGCGGCTTGCGGTCACGCACCAGCGCGAGCAACTCCGTCGCATCGGCGGCCTGGCCCACCACCTCGAAACCCGACCGGTCCAGCAGGCTGGCCAGGCCCTCGCGCAGCAGGACATCGTCGTCGGCGACGACGACCTGCACGGCAGACATATTGAATCCTTCCGGCACCGGGATAACGGTGCAGACTCAACAATCTTGCATGGTTCTCACAGTCGAGGCAGCAAGATTGCAGCTAGCAGGTATGGCGTCCTCGGGCTAGTGGGAATGCTGGATTGCGGTCAGCGTTGACGACTTAGGGCTGCTCGGCCGCGAAGGTTGTAGTTCATGACCACCGCCCCGCACTCGCTGGATGGGTTCTACCCGCCGAGCGCACTCGTCGACAAGCCCCGAACACTCGAAAAGTACACCGTCGAGGCACTCGGGACGTTCGGCCTCGTGTTGACCGTAGGCGTGGGTCTCTGCAGCGGCTCCCCGTTTGCGGCTCTGGGTATCGGTGTGGTCCTGATGGCACTGATCTACGCAGGAGGCCTGCGGATCGGAGCGCATTTCAATCCCGCCATCACGCTGGCCGCGGCCATGTGGGGCCGAATTTCATATAGCGAAGCAGCTGGCTACTGGCTGGCTCAGCTCGCAGCCGGGTTGTGCGCGGCGATCACAACCCGACTCGTCGTCGGATCCGGCCAATCCGAGGCTGTGATGGAAATGACGTTGAGTGGGCGCGCTCTGGTGGCGGCATTCGGTGCGGAGCTGCTGTTCGCGTTCGTACTGGCGTATGTGGTGTTCAGCTGCATCGAATCCCCCCGAGATGCGCCGAATACCGTGTGGCACTTGGCTATCGGTATCGCGGTGGTGGCGGGCACGGTGGACTTTGCCGCGTTGTTCGGCGGCGTTTACCTGGTGAGTCAAGTGATCGCGGGCGCGTTCACCGGAATCGCCTTTCTGACGTTCGGTTCCGCGGCCCAATGATGTGCGTCGAGGTGTACATCTTGGGCGCGACGGTCGTCATCACGGCGCGATCGAAAAGTTGGCGTCGCCGAGGGGTAGACGTCGGACCGCGGTTCAGTTGCCTCGTGATTTCGGCGCGCAAACGTGCGCTCAGCGACCGTATGCGCGCCGAAATCGTCTAGCCGAAGGCCAAAGCCAGCGCCACCGCGACGGCCCAGACCAGCATCGTCAGGCCGGTGTCGCGCAGCACGGGGATCAGCTCCTTGCCGCCCAGTCCCTTGCGCACCGGACCGGACGCGCGGACGGCGAGCGGCGCCGCGACCAGGCCCACCGCACACCACGGTTTTGCGATCATCAGCACCAACGTCAGCGCGAGCGCGACGGCCAGCAGCGCCTGGTACAGCACCCGGGTGCGGGCGTCTCCGAGGCGCACCGCCAGCGTGATCTTGCCGGACTCCTTGTCGGTCGGGATGTCGCGCAGGTTGTTGGCCACCAGCACCGCCGACGACAATGCGCCCATTGCCACCGCCAGCGCCAGCCCCACCCAGTCGACCCGCAGCGCCTGGGTGTACTGCGTGCCCAGCACTGCGACGAGGCCGAAGAACACGAACACTGCGACTTCGCCGAGTCCGAGATAGCCGTAGGGCTTTGAGCCGCCGGTGTACAGCCACGCCCCGGCGATACACAGCGCGCCGACCACGATCAGCCACGGCGCGCTGAACCACGCCAGCACCACACCGGCCGCCGCCGCGACACCGAGGCTCACCACGGCGGCCGTCAGCACCGCGCGCGGCGCGGCCAACTTCGAGCCGACCAGCCGCAACGGCCCCGCCCGCACGTCGTCGGTACCGCGGATGCCGTCGGAGTAGTCGTTGGCGTAGTTGACGCCGACGATCATCGCCACTGCGACGAGCAGCGCCAGCAGTGCCTTCCACCAACACGCCGCGTGCAGCCACGCCGCGCCGCCGGTGCCTGCGATCACCGGGGCGATCGCGTTGGGCAGTGTCCGCGGGCGAGCGCCCTCGACCCACTGCGCGAATGTGGCCACGAGCGACATCGTGCCATGGGGCTTACTTGTTGTAGTCGGCCAATCCAGCGACGAGGTTGATGGTGACGGCCAGGATGATCGCGCCGAGCAGGAACGACAGCATCGCCTGGCCGAGCGCTGTGGCGCGGATGTTGCGGGCGTTGAGGTCGGTGTCGGACACCTGGTAGGTCATGCCGATTGTGAAGGCGACGTATGCGAAATCGGCGTACCTGGGGCCGCCGTCCTGGTGGAAGTCGATGCCGTCCGACGGCCCCGTGTAGTAGAGCCGGGCGTAGCGCAGCGTGAACTCCGTGTGCACGGCGAACCACGAGGCCGCCACGCTCAGGATGCCGACGACGGCGGCGGCGACGTCGCCGCTCTTGGAGTTCTCCGCCAACAGCAGGTAACCCACGCCTGCGAGACTGGCGATGCTGGCGAGCAGCATGATCACGTGCGACCAGCCGCGTGTCGCGTCCTCCTCATGCGGCCTGCAGGCGTGTTTTCGGGTCTGCTCCGCATTCATGTGGGCGATCAGAGCCCACGTCCAGCCGAGATAGATGATCGCGGTGACGATCCAGCCAGCCGCCGGCGCGTAGGGCCAGCCCACGATGACGCCGACCGCCACCGCCGCCGCAACACCGATCACGGCGGCGGTGCCTACTCGAACGACTACCGGTCCGTCGGGGCCGAACGTCTTGGAAACCCCCACCGCGCGAGTTAAGCACTTGAACCTGAAAGATCGACAGCTGGCGCATGGCCCAGAATGGTCGAATTGCCGTGGACGCGAGGAGCGCAGAAATGTTGGGAGTCATCGGCGGCAGCGGTTTCTACACGTTCCTCGGTTCCGACGCCCGCACCGTCAGTCTGGACACCCCGTACGGCGCGCCGAGTGCGCCGATCAGCGTCGGCACGGTCGGCACGCATGAGGTGGCGTTTTTGCCCCGGCACGGCGTCAAGCACGAGTTCTCCCCGCACACCGTGCCGTACCGCGCCAACATGTGGGCGTTGCGGGCACTGGGTGTGCGCCGCATCTTCGGGCCGTGCGCGGTCGGCAGCCTCACCCCCGAGCTTGGGCCCGGCGCCATGGTGGTACCCGATCAATTGGTGGACCGCACCACCGGACGCGACGACACCTACTTCGACTCGGGCGGCATCCATGTCGGGTTCGCCGATCCGTATTGCCCGACGCTGCGGGCCGCGGCGGCCGATCTGCCCGGCGTGGTCGACGGCGGGACCATGGTGGTGATCCAGGGACCGAGGTTCTCCACCCGCGCCGAGAGCAAGTGGTTCGCAAGCCAGGGTTTCACCCTGGTCAACATGACCGGCTATCCCGAGGCGGTGCTGGCTCGCGAGCTCGAAATATGTTATGCCGCTATTGCTTTGGTGACGGATTTGGACGCAGGCATCGAGATGGGAGCGGGTGTCAGGGCCGTCGACGTTTTCGCTGAGTTTGAGCGCAACCTGGTGCCGTTCAAGAAGCTGGTGCACGACGCCATCGAGAAGGTGGTAAATGTGTCGGCTGAACGCACCTGCACGCATTGCCTGCCGCACGACGGCGTCGAGCTGCCGTTCGATCTGCCGTGAGGGTGCTGCTGACCGGCGCTGCCGGATTCATCGGGTCGCGCGTGGCAGTGGCGCTGGCCGACGCCGACCACGATGTGGTGGCGCTCGACGCGATGCTGGCGGCGGCGCACGGTCCCGATGCGGAGCTGCCGGCTGACGTGCGACGGGTCGACGTTCGCGACGCCGCCACGCTGGCGCCGCTGCTCGAGGGTGTCGACGTGGTCTGCCATCAGGCGGCGGTCGTCGGTGCCGGGGTGGACGCCGCCGACGCGCCGTCCTATAGCAGCCACAACGACTTCGCCACCGCAGTGCTGCTCGCGGAGATGTTCGCGGCGGGCTGCCGGCGGCTGGTGCTGGCGTCGTCGATGGTGGTCTACGGGCAGGGCCGGTACGAGTGCCCGCAGCACGGGCTCGTCGATCCACTTCCGCGGTCGCGAACCGACCTCGACGCCGGAGTGTTCGAGCATCGCTGCCCGATCTGTGGACGGCCGGTGAGCTGGCGCCTGGTCGACGAGGACGCGCCGCTTCGGCCGCGCAGTTTGTACGCGGCGAGCAAGACCGCCCAGGAGCACTACGCGCTGGCGTGGGCCGATTCGACCGGCGGGTCGGTGGTCGCCCTGCGCTATCACAACGTCTACGGCCCCGGCATGCCACGCGACACGCCCTATTCCGGGGTGGCGGCCATCTTCCGCTCCGAGCTCGAAGCCGGCGACGTGCCAAGGGTCTTCGAAGACGGCGGGCAGATGCGTGACTTCGTTCACGTCGACGATGTCGCCGCGGCCAACGCGGCGGCCGTCGACGCGAAGCTGGACGGCTTCTCGGCGTTCAACGTCTGCTCCGGGCGACCGATCTCGATTCTGGAGATGGCCACCGAGCTGTGTGAGACGCGCGGCGACGTGCTGCCGCTCGTCACCGGTCAGTACCGCAGCGGCGACGTGCGCCACATCGTCGCCGACCCCGCTCACGCCGCAGCGGTGCTCGGCTTTCGCGCAGCCGTCGACCCCCGAGACGGGTTGCGTGAGTTCGCCTACGCGCCGCTGCGGGATTAGATGTCGAGCAAAATGCGCGTGACGCTGACCGTGGTCGTTATCGTCGCGCTCGTGGGATCGGGTCTACTCGCGTTGGTGTGGTCACAGCAGCGACGGTTGATCTACTTCCCGTCGCCCGGTCCGCTACCGTCGGCGACGTCGATCCTGCCGACCGGCAAGGATGTCGTTCTCGATACCGAAGACGGATTGCCTTTGGCCGCATGGCATTTCCCCGCACCTAGCCACGGCCGTGCCCCTGCGGTGGTGATATTCAACGGCAATGCCGGCTACCGGTGGTTGCGCGCCGACCTCGCGGTGGCACTGAACCGACACGGTCTGTCGGTGCTGTTGTTCGACTACCGCGGCTACGGAGGCAATCCCGGTCGCCCAACCGAGGAGGGTTTGGCGACCGACGCTCGGGCCGCGCAGGCGTGGCTGGCGGGGCAACCGGACGTCGACCCGAGCCGGATCGCGTACTTCGGCGAATCCCTGGGCGCGGCAGTCGCAGTCGAGCTGGCCGTGCGCCGACCGCCTGCGGCGCTGGTGCTGCGGTCGCCGTTCACGTCGCTGGCCGACGTCGGCGTGCTGCACTACCCGTGGCTGCCGGTGCGGCAGCTGCTGATCGATCGCTACCCGTCGATCGAACGGATTGCGTCGGTGAAGGCGCCGGTATTGGTGATCGCGGGGGATCGCGACAATGTCGTGCCCGCCGCGTTGAGCAAGCAGCTCTTCGATGCGGCGCCCGAACCGAAGCAGTATGTGGTGATACCCGGGGTTGGACACAACGACCAAGGTCTGCTCGACGGCCGCCAGATGATCGGCGATGTCCTCAAGTTCTTGGGAGGAACACCGGTACTCGGCCGGTGATGAGGGTCCCTCCCGCGGACCGATGTGACTTAGTAATACTGGTGGCGTGAACCCCGCCATCTGTGAGCAGTTCGGTATCGATTTTGCGCTATTCGCCTTCAGCCACTGCCGCGACGTCGTCGCCGCGGTGACCAATGCGGGCGGATTCGGCGTGCTCGGCGCGACCGCGTTCACGCCGCAGCAGCTGGACCAGGAACTGTCGTGGATCGACGACCACGTCGGCGGCAAGTCCTACGGTGTCGACCTCATCGTGCCTGCCAAGTTCGAGGGGAAGGGTGAGAACCTGTCCCGTGGTGAGCTGGCCAGCCGGATCCCCGAGGACTACCGCGGCTTCATCGCCCGGCTGCTGGCCGCACATGACATCGAGCCCGAGGAGTCGCCGCGGACCGGTCCGTCGTTCCTTTCCGGTGACACCGGCCAGAACCTGCTTGAGGTGGCGTTCAGCCACCCGATCAAGCTGATCGCCAACGCGCTGGGGGTGCCGCCGGGATACATGATCGAAGCAGGTAAGGAGCGGGGCGTTCCCGTCGCCGCACTCGTCGGCGCCAAGGAGCACGCCGTCAAGCAGGTGCAGGCCGGGGTCGACCTGATCGTCGCGCAGGGCACCGAGGCCGGTGGGCACTGCGGCGAGGTGACGACGATGGTGCTCATCCCGGAAGTCATCGAGGCCATTGAGGGCGAGGTTCCAGTCTTGGCGGCCGGCGGAATCGTCACCGGCAGGCAGATGGCCGCGGTCGTGGCGATGGGCGCCGACGGCGCATGGACGGGATCGGTGTGGCTGACGACGGAGGAGGCCGAGACGGCGCCGCACACCATGCAGAAGATGCTCGCGGCGACGTCGCGCGACACAGTTCGTTCGGCGGGGCGCACGGGAAAGCCTGCGCGGCAACTGAAGTCGGACTGGACCGACGCGTGGCTGCCCAATGACGGCGGTCAGAAGCCGTTGCCGCTACCACTGCAATCGATGTTGAGCGAGCCGATCATCCGCCGTGTCGACATGCTCGCGACGCAGGGCCATCCGGGCGCCCAGGCCTTGGCGACCTACTTCGTCGGGCAGGGCGTGGGGTTGATGAACAAGGTGAAGCCGGCCCGTGAGGTAGTGCGCGAGTTCATCGAGGACTATCTGGCGGCCACCGAGCGGCTGAGCAGCTCGCTGCCCGACTGAGCCGGCGAATGGCCAGTTATCGCACACCTTTTCGCGAAATGCGTGACATAACCGCCACTCGAGGCGCTAGTCGTAGGTGATCCGCACGGAGATCGGGTCGCTCTCCATCGCGCGCATCGTCAAGACGGCGGCGGACTGGCTGAATTTGCGGTCGCCGCCGAAGCTGCGTGCCCGGGCGCGTACGTCGTCGTCCAGCTCGAAAGTGGCCGTGCCGCTGCGCCATTGGTTGTCGACGCGCACACGCACCTTGGGGTGGGCGGCGATGTTGTGCGCCCAGCCGGCACGACGACCGTGCTGCGAGATCACCCACACGCCCTTGTCGTCGGCACGACCGGTCAGAGGAACGCGGCGCGGCTGACCCGACTTGGCGCCGGTGGTCTCCAATTCCACCACGAGCGCCGAGCGGACGCCGATGCGGTCCATCGCCGCGACGAGCGGGTTCACGACGGTGCGGCCCACCCGTCGTTCGAACTTGAACTTACGCAGCCCTTTACTGGCCATTGTCAACCTCCAAAATGTGTGGTTAACGACGTTAATAGAACGGTCTCTCAAAAACAAGGGTGTCGGATGTGGCTGCGTGGACGACTCGCGCGGCTGAACCACATTCACAAAATTGCCCGCGTAGCGAGCGACAGCCGGTTTGTCGCTGACTACGCGGGCAGTTCGCATCCTGTTCTGGAGCGCGCCTACTCCGCCAGCGGCAGCCGCACCTCGAACCGCGCACCCGTCGCGAGGTTGTGCGCCGACAGCGTGCCCCGATGCGCCTGCACCAAGCCCGCCGCGATGGCCAGGCCCAGCCCCGAACCACTTGGCAGCGACGAGTCCGCCCGCGGCACCCGGTCGTTGGACCCCCGGTAGGCCACGTCGAAGACCCGCGGCAGGTCGGCCTCGTCGATGCCCACGCCGGTGTCGTCGACGCGCGCCCACGCACCGTTCTCGTCGGACCCCAGCGCCAGCGACACCTTGCCGCCCTCCGGCGTGTGCGCGATCGCATTGGCGACCAGGTTGGACAGCACCCGCACCAGCGCGCGATCGCTGCCGACCACCCGCACCGGCTCGTCCGGTAGCTCAGCCCTCAACTGCACCCCTGCGCGCTCCGCCGCGATCCTGTGCGCGGCCAGGACGTCGTCGACGACCTCGTCCAGGGCCACCTTGTCGAACGCCGGCTGCACGGCGCCCGCGTTGATCTTCGACATCTCGAACAGATCGTCAACCATCTCCGAGAGCCGAATCGACTCCTGTTCAATCGTTTTTGCGTGGACGCGGACCTCCGCATCGGGAACGACGCCGTCGGCGATCGCTTCTGACACCGCGCGGATTCCGGCGAGCGGCGTGCGCAGGTCGTGGCTGACGAACGCGACCAGCCGACGTCGCGACTGCTCGGCAGCCCGCTCGGAATCGCGGATCTCCTGCTCCCACACCGTCCTGCGGGCCTGGTAACGCGCCAGCATCACCGCGGCCGGGATCGTCACCACTGACACGATCACCAGCACTACCGCGGTCCGCTCGAACGTCTCGGTGATCATGAACCCGCTGGCGCCGAGCACGCCGGTGAACGTCGCCAGCGTCGGTATCAGCACCAACGCCACCATGCTGACCGCAAGTGACCACGACCGCGCCAGCCGGATGATGATCGCCCCGGCCAGCACGACCGGCACCGAGCAGGCCAGCGCCCACCCGACGATCTCCCAGAAGTCATTCGCCGGCATTGGCTAGGCCTTCTGCTCTTCGCACGAGCGCTCATCGCCGCTCCACAGGTATCCGCGGCCCCAGACTGTCTGCACCCGGTGGTGGTCGCCGAGCTTCGACCGCAGCCGTTTGACATGCACGGTCACCGTCGACAGATCGCCAAAATCCCAGCGCCACACCTGTTTCAGCAGTTCTTCGCGGGAAAACACCGTATCGGTGTGAGTGAGGAAGAACATCAGCAGGTCGAATTCGCGGTTGGTCAGGCTGACGGGCTCGCCGTTGATGGTCACCGAACGGGCGGCCGTCGAGACCGTCATGTCGCCGACAGCGATGTCCACCGGCAGCACGCTCACCGCCGACGGCGCACGCCGCAGCACCGAGCGGACTCGCAGCGCCAGCTCCCGCGGGCTGAATGGCTTGGTGAGGTAATCATCGGCACCCGCTTCCAGTCCGGCGATCCGGTCGTCCTCCTCGCCGAGCGCGGTCAGCAGAATCACAGGAACGGCGTAGCCGCCGCGCTGACGCAGGCTGCGGCACAGCGTCAGGCCGTCGGGGCCGGGCATCATCACGTCGAGCACCGCGACGTCGATGCGTTCGGAGCCGAGCAACCGCAGCGCCTCGGTGCCGTCGTGCGCGATGGAGACGTCGAGGCCGTCGCGTTCCAGATAACGGCGCACAACATCGCGCACCACGACGTCGTCGTCGGCAATCAGCACTCGCGTCATAGTTCAGACCTTAGCCTCGCGGCGCTGCTACCAGCGCCTATGTCATTGTTCCGTCACTGTTCATTCGTTGCCGAGCGCGACTCGGACGGCCTACCGTCGGGTGATATGCCGGACGTCACGGTGGTGCTGCCCTGCCTCAACGAGGCCGCGTCACTGCCCGGCGTACTGGCGGCCATGCCCAATGGGTACAGGGCGCTCGTGATCGACAACAACAGCACCGACGGCACCGCGGAGGTAGCCCGTCGGCACGGTGCCGAGGTGGTCGCCGAACAACGACCGGGATACGGATCGGCGGTGCATGCCGGAGTCGTCGCGGCCAAGACGCCGATCGTCGCGGTCATCGACGCCGACGGGTCTCTCGACGCACGCGAACTGCCGGCGTTGGTCAACGAGCTCGACCGCGGCGCCGACATGGCCATCGGGCGCCGCCGTGCCGTCGACGGGTTGCAATGGCCGTGGCATGCGCGGCTGGGCACCGCCGCGGTGTGTTGGCGGCTTCGCACCCGCTACGGACTGCCCGTGCATGACATCGCTCCGATGCGGGTGGCGCACCGCGACGCGCTGTTGGCACTGGGCGTGACGGACCGCCGATCGGGCTATCCGCTGGAACTGCTGGTGCGCGCGGCGCAAGCGGGCTGGCGCGTGGTCGAGCGCGACGTCGCATATGGCCCGCGCACCGGCGGCAAGTCGAAGGTCAGCGGTTCGGTGCGCGGGAGTTTGATTGCGGCGCTGGACTTCTGGCGGGTGATCTCGTGATCCCCGTCGTCGTATTGGTGGTCGCCAAGGCACCGGTGCCCGGGCAGGCGAAGACGAGGCTCGCGGCCAGCGTCGGAGATACGGCCGCCGCCGACATCGCCGCCGCCGCACTGCTCGACACGCTCGACGCAGTGGCCGCAGCACCTGTTGCGGCGCGGGTGGTGGCGCTGACCGGCGAGCTCAGCGCCGCGAGCTCCGGTGCGGAGATAACGGCCGGCCTGGCCGATTTCATTGTCGTGCCGCAGCGCGGCGCCGACTTCGCCGAGCGGCTGGCGAACGCGCACATCGACGCCGCCGCGGCGTCCGGCGGGCTGCCGGTGCTGCAGATCGGAATGGACACTCCGCAGGTCACCGACGAACTGATCGGTGATTGCGCACGCGAATTGCTCGCCGCCGACGCGGTGCTCGGGCTGGCGCGGGATGGCGGTTGGTGGTTGCTCGGGGTCACCGAGGGCGCGATGGCCGACTGCCTGCGCACCATCCCGATGTCGCGATCCGACACTGGCGCTGTAACGCTCGCGGCACTGGAGAATACGGGTAACCATGTGAGCCTCGTTCCCACGCTGGCCGATGTGGACACCATCGGCGATGTCGACGAAGTCCGTCGCGTCTGCGCGCCGGGCAGCCGATTTGTGCGCGCCACCCGGGATGTGTCCCATGCTCGGTAATCTCTACGACCGCGCGCTCGACGGTGAGCGCTGCTGGCTCCGTCGCGATGACGGCCGCGTTGACCGGCTGCCGGTGCGCAGTTGGCTCGGCGGCCGCAATGCCGACGAGCGCTTCGACAACGCAGTCATCGGCCTGTGCGACGGCCCGACGATCGACCTGGGCTGCGGCCCTGGACGTTTGGTAGCACACCTGGTGCAGCGGGGCGTGCCTGCACTCGGCGTCGATCAGTCCGCCACTGCCGTTGCGCTGGCGCGCCGCAGCGGCGCCCCGGCACTTCGCCGCGACGTGTTCGATCCGCTGCCAGGGACAGGCCGGTGGCACACGGTGCTGTTGGCCGACGGCAACGTCGGCCTCGGCGGTGACCCGTGGCGGATCCTGCGGCGCGCAGGCGAATTGCTGCGCCACGGAGGACGCTGTGTGGCCGAATTCGACTCGGCCGTCGAAGGAATCTACACGGGATGGGTCCGGCTCGAATCGTCGTGCGCGATCGGCCCGTGGTTCCAATGGGCGTCCGTTGGTATCGATTGCGCGGCGCGGTTGGCCGACGACGTCGGTTTTGCGGTCGTGGGAATCCACCCGATCGGCCGACGGGTCGTGGCCAGCCTGGAAGCGACATGACGACCACCGCGTTGCGCGGCACGGCCGTCACCGCCCGTGTCGGGCTCGCATTGGGCGTCGCGGTGGCCGTGTGTTTCGTCACCGGGCTGATCAGTCACTTCATCCAGCATCCCCAGCCATGGTTCTTCTGGCCCACCCGGCCGGTCTGGCTGTACCGCGTCACCCAGGGCCTGCATGTCATCTCGGGCATTGCGGCCATCCCGCTGATCACCGTCAAACTGTGGTCGGTGTGGCCAAAGCTGTTCGAGCGTCCCATCATCGGCGGTTTGGTCCGGCAGATCGAGCGGTTGTCGATCCTGGTGCTGGTGGGGTCGATGCTGTTCCAACTCTCGACCGGGTTGCTGAACATCGCGCAGTGGTATGCGTTCAAGTTCTTCTTCACCACCAGTCACTATGCGATGGCATACGTCGCGGCGGGCGCGGTGCTGGTGCACATCGGGGTCAAGCTGCCGATCATCCGTCGCGCACTGGGGGAGCCCGTCGACGACACACCGGTATTGGTCGGACCGACGCGGCGCTCTGTGTTGCGGGGGACGTGGCTTGCGGTGGCGTTGGCCACGGTCGTCACGGCGGGCCAGACGATTCCGCTGTTGCGCAAGGTGTCGGTGCTGGCACCGCGCTCAGGGCAAGGGCCGCAAGGGGTTCCGATCAACCGGTCGGCGATCGCGGCGGGTGTGCTGCGCAGCGCGCGGTCACCGGACTATCGGTTGACGGTGACGAACGGGTCGACAAGGCGGGCATTCAGCTTCGCCGACCTGCAGGCGATGCCGCAGGCGACGCACCGGCTGCCGATCGCGTGTGTCGAAGGGTGGAGCGTCGATGCCGAGTGGACTGGGGTCGTGCTCGCCGACCTGGTCGCGGCCGTGGGAGGGTCACGCGAATCGGACGTGCGGATGATCTCGCTGGAACCGCCTGGGCCCTACTCGCGGACAGTGGTCCCGGCGCGGCATGCGCGTGACGCCAAGACATTGATCGCGCTGAAACTCAACGGTCAGACGCTGGACCTCGACCACGGATATCCATGCCGTCTGATTGCACCGACCAGACCCGGTGTGCTGCAGACGAAATGGCTGTCGCGCATTGAGGTGGTGGCGCGATGAGAGCGCCACCATCGGGGGCGATTACCCGCATCGCCTTGATCGTGCTCGGGTTGATACTGGGCGTATACGGCGCGGTGCTGGTGTGGCAGAACCCGCCTGTGATCATCATGCGGATCCTGGTGTGGGCGCTCGTCGGCGTGGTGCTGCACGACGCGGTGTTCGCCCCGGTATGCGTGGCCTTAGGCTTCGCCGCCCGCCGGCTGATCCCGGGTAAGTGGTGGGCACCCATCGCGGTGGCCGCGTTCTGCAGTGTCGTGCTGGCGTTCCTGGCGATCCCGGTGTACGGCAAACCTGGTATGCGTCCGGACAATTTGACCGTGCTGGACCGCAATTATCCACTGGGGCTATCCATCTCGCTCGCGATTGTGTGGCTGTGCCTGCTGATTTACTTCTTGGCGGCGCGGCTGCTACCAGTTCGTCAGGATGAAATGGTTCAGCAGCAGAGCGCCGGCGACGTTGAGCCCCAGCCACCAGCGGTGTGACCGCTGCGGCAACAACGCCCCTGCCGACGTGAGCCACACCGTGAACGGCAGCCAGATGCGTTCTGTCTCGGCCTTGCTCAGCATGGACAGATCCGCGAACACGATCGCCAGCAGCGCGCCGAGCACCACGAGGTGCAGCCCGGAGCGGCGCTTGATCGCCGCAATGTCGAATGCACGGCCGATACCGGCCACGCTGCCGAGCCCGATGGCACACACCACCGACGCGAAGTTCGCCCACGACCAGTACTGGAACGGCCGGTCGTTGGCGATGCCCTGCCAATAGCGTTCCTGCACCAGCGTGTAGCCGTCGAACCACCAGAACCCCGCGACCGCGAACACGCCGACGACCGAAAGCGCGACAAGCACCGCGGGAACCAGCGCACGCACAGCGGACCGCCAGTCCACCGCCGCGATCAGCACTGCCACCGCAGGCAGCGCCATCAATGCGAGGCCGTAGTTCAAGAAGATGCCCCAGCCGAGCAAGAGACCGGAGCCCGCAGCGGCCACCACCGGCCGCCGCACCGTGCGCCGAGCGGCCAACGCCAACAACGCGATACCCCACGCGGCCACGCCTGCGAAATAGCCGTCGGCGGACACCGCGACCCAGATGGCCGTCGGCGCCACCGCGACGAACGGCGCCGCCAGCCGGGCCGTGTTCTCGTCCGCCAAGGCGCGGACCGCCAGCACGATCGCGGCCGCGGCGCTGGACCCGACCAGCAGGCACAGCAGTCCCGCCCATGCACCGCCGCCCAGCCCGATGCGGTCGAGCCAGACGAACGTCAGCAGTGCGCCCGGCGGATGACCCGACACGTGCGTGATCCACGAATTCGGTTGGAAATCAGGGATTCTGCTGGCGAACGTGCGCACCGCTTCGGGAATGTCGGTGACGGTGGGCACCTGGCGCAGGTACTCGTGCTGCGCAACGAGACGATGCGCGAAGCCCCGCTGCCATCCGTCGATCATCGCGAGCGAAAAAGCCCACGCACATGCGGTGACCCAGGTGGCCCACATCAGCACCCGCCTCGGCAGGCGAAATGCGACCGCCTGCCCCCACAGCACAGCCGCGATACCGATGACGATCGCCGGGACGGTGCCCCAGCCGACGTGGACGTTCCACCATCCGAAGATCGGCGCGGTGTCGGCGAAGCTGTGGAGCCGCGCCGCTGAGGCGTGGATCAGCGGGGTGGCGATGCCAGCCAAAAAGCTGAGGTGCAGATGCGGCAGGACGAAAGCCGCGACCACCAGGAGCACGCCGACGGCGACCGCCACCGCCTCCCTGCGACCGATCCGCACGCCCGCCAGCCTATTGCCCGGCCAGGCCGACCCGTCTGACGAATCGGTGACGCCTCGCGTGCAACGCGACTGTGTAACGCCGGGCCCGCGTTGGACCACACGACGCGGCAGATAGTGCGCGCCGAAACTGAGGAAAGGAACACAACTGATGTCGGATGCCCCTGTCGTCTTGCCAACCCGCACCAACTTATCGAGGTGGCTGACCACCGCCGGTCAGATCGTGAGCCGGTACGGTCTCGTGGTCGTGCTGGCGTGGATCGGCTTCGGCAAGTTCGCGAAAATGGAGGCCCGGGTGCTCATCGAGCACAGCCCGCTGATGTCGTGGATGTACGACTTCCTCAGCGTCGGCGCGGTCGCGAAGGCGCTGGGTACGGCAGAGATCGTTGCCGCGCTTCTGATCGCGCTTCGGCCGGTGTGGCCGAAAGTCTCGGCGGTGGGCAGCGCGATGGCAGTGGTGCTGTTCCTCGGCACGTTGAGCTTCTTGTTCACGACTCCGGGCCTCGTGGCAACGCATTACGACGGCCTACCCGTCCTCGGTGCCCAGCCGGGCCAGTTTCTGCTCAAGGATCTGGTGCTGATCGGTGTGGCGGTATGGACCCTCGGTGAGGCCATGGGCGCCCGCACGAAACAACGGACGACATCGACGACTGCTGATCTGATGAGGGCATGAACACACTGCCTTTCTGCAACGTCGAGTTGGCCGGGCGCATCGAACGTGTGGAAGCGCAAATGATCACCACGGCCACCGAGGCCGCCCGAAGGCGCTTGCGCGCCGCGACGTTCGTCATTCCCGTAGCGGGCGGCGCGGCGTGCTACGCCGAGGACGGCTCGCCACTGAACAAGATGGTGGGTCTCGGCTTCGGCGGTGTGCCCAGCGGCGACGCTCTGGATGAGATCGAGCAGGCGTTCGCAGCGCGCGGGTCCGCCGCGCAGGTCGAACTATCGAACCTTGCGGATCCCGCCATCGGTGCAGCCCTGACGAGCCGGGGCTATCAACTGGTGTCGTTCGAGAATGTGCTGGGACGTTCCCTGGACGGCGGACTGCAGCCGGTGACCCCACCTGGGGTCGAGGTCCGGCTGAGCGACGACCGCGCGGCGTGGCTCGATGTGGTGGTCGATGGCTTCGCCCATCCCGACGGAGAGGGTGTGCCCTCCCACGAGCATTTCCCGCGCGAGATCGTGGAGAAGGCGATAGGGGACATCGAGCAGGCTGGCGCCACACCGTATCTCGCGTTCAGCGACGGCGTCCTCGCCGGTGGCGCGAGCATGCGAATGTCTGAAGGCGTGGCGCAGCTCACCGGTGCGGCGACGGCACCCGCGCATCGCCGTCGCGGCGTGCAGACCGCGCTGCTGTCGGCGCGGCTGGTCGAGGCCGCGCGCGCCGGCTGCGACATCGCCGTCGTCACGACCCAGCCGGGTTCGAAATCGCAGCAGAATGTGCAGCGCCGAGGCTTTCACCTGCTCTACACCCGCGCGATTCTGGTGAGGCCCCCGAGCTGATCCGTACCGTTCGTTCCATAACGGTGTACCCTGGTCGCGTGCCCCGTCCCCGCGAGTTCGATGAAAGCGATGTGCTTGCCGCCGCCCGCGACGAGTTCTGGTCGCGCGGGTATGCCGCAACGTCGGTCGACGACCTGACGACCGTCACGGGACTGGGCAAGGGCAGCCTGTACGGGGCGTTCGGCGACAAGCACGGCCTGTTTCTGCGTGCGCTCGACGACTACATCGGCACCGCGCTCGACGGTGTTCGCGCCCAGCTCCGCGATCCCAGACACAGCGCGTATGACCGGCTGGCACGACATATCCGCGCGCAGGCGAGGGACATCGCCGCCGACAAGTCGCGGCGCGGCTGCATGATGGCCAAGAGCGCCGCCGAACTGAGCGCCACCGATGAGACCGTGGAGCGGGCGGTCGAGCATGCCTACGCGACATGGACCACAGAACTCGCCAACTGCATCAAAGAGGCGCAGCGCGATGGAACGATCGATAAGAGGCAGAATCCGCAGGCGCTGGGCACGACGCTGCTGGCCTTCATGCGGGGGCAGGAAGCACTTCACAAGGGCGGCATGAAGTCCGCACAGCTCAAGGCGTCGGCCGAGCAGATGATCGCGCTGATCCCGACCGGCCGGAAGTAGCACGGAATAGAAGCGAGGGCCAACGTGTAGTAATTCTTGACCGAATGGTCCAGAATTATCGAAAGGCATGACCATGGCACTTCTGAAGGGCAAGACAGCGGTAATCACCGGCGGCACCACCGGCATCGGCTTGGCCACCGCCAAGCAATTCGTCGAGGAGGGCGCGTACGTGTTCATCAGCGGACGGCGTCAGGCCGAACTCGATTCAGCGGTCAAGGAAATCGGCGATAACGTCACCGGCGTGCAGGGGGACGTGAGCAAGGCAGAGGATCTCGACCGGCTCTACGCCGCGGTCGCCGACAGCGGTCGGCGCCTTGACGTGGTGTTCGCGAACGCGGCGGTGATCGACGTCGCACGGATCGGCGACATCACCGAGGAGCATCTGGACTATCAGCTGGACGTCGACTTCAAGGGCGTGGTGTTCACGGTGCAGAAGGCGCTGCCGCTGCTCAATGACGGTGGCTCGATCATCCTCAACTCGTCGAACACGAACGCCAAGGGCAGCGACGGCATCGGGGTGTACGCGGCGATCAAGGCGGCGCTGCGGTCGTTCGCCCGTACGTGGGCAAGTGAGTTGCGGGACCGTAAGATTCGCGTCAATGTGGTCAGCCCCGGCGCGACGGAGACGCCCGGGATCAACAATCTCGCCGAGATGCTGTTCCCCGGCCCGAACGCTGCACAGCAGTTCGAGGACTACCAGATCAGCGCCGTCCCGCTGGCCCGCTACGGCAGGGCACAAGAGGTCGCGAACGCGGCGCTGTTCCTGGCATCCGACCTGAGCAGCTTCACCACCGGCGCCGACATTCCCGTCGACGGCGGCATCAACCAGATCTGAATGCTCACACCCCCGCGAGCGACCGCTTTTGTACACAGTGATGCGGCGTGTCGGTGCGCAGACACGGTCGCTCGCGGGTCTTAGTAGAGGACCTTCCGCATGTTGGCCTCGCTGTAGCGCGCATCGAGTTCTGCTTGCGTCCAGTCGTACCGGATCGCCTTGGCGATCTGCGCGACGCTGGGGACGGCGGTTGGATTCCACGTCGACGGGTCCCAGGCGTCGGACCGCAGAAATGCCTTGGCGCAGTGGAAGAACACCTCTTCGACGTCGATCTCCAGCGCGAGGATCGGCCGCTTGCCCTTGACGATCATCGCGTCGAAGTAGTCGGCGTCGGCGAGGATCCGGGCGGTTCCGTTGATGCGCAACGTGTCCCCGCGGCCGGGGATGAGGAACAGCGTGCCGACATGCGGCCGCTCCAACACATTGCGGTAGCCGTCCACTCGCTTGTTGCCCGGCCGCTCCGGAATCGCGATCGTGGTGTCGTCGATGACGTGAACGAAGCCCGGCGGGTCGCCCTTCGGAGAGACGTCGACACGGCCGTCTGCGTCCGTCGTCGCGACGAAACCCAGCGGCGAATGGGCCAGCCAGTCGCGCTGGATCGGCGACAGCCGGTCCTTCACCTTGTTGGCGACGTACAGGTCGGGCTCGCCGACAATCGCGCGGAGCTCGTCGACGTTGTTCACTTCGCGGCGCATTGCCACATCATCCTCCTTACGTTTACTTCACGGTCGCCCACGCCTGTCACACTCCGCCGATGACCGACGTCGCCCAGAATCCTGACACAACCACCGCCATCACCCACGAGCCCAGCCGCACCGGATTGTCCGGCGACGCGTTGCGTCGCGGCGTCGTCGACCATCTGCGCTACTCGATCGGCCGGCCGGCGGCCGCCTTGAAATCAGAGCACTACTACCGGGCACTTGCGCTGGCAGTCCGCGACCGCATGCAGGACAACCGGGTGGCGTCCACGCCGACGTCGCTCGACACCGAGGTGTTCCGCCCGCTGGTCGACAACCTGCGCTACGACGACCCGTTCCTGGTCCTCGCCGACTATGCGGCCTACGTGTCCTGCCAGCAGCAGGTGAGTGCGGCATGGCAGGACACCGCGGCGTGGACGCGGATGTCGATCCTGAACACCGCTCGCAGTGGCAAGTTCTCGTCGGACCGGGCCATCACGGAGTACTGCGACGACATCTGGAAC
>DASQCE010000493.1:0-10577 GCA_035634855.1 Mycobacterium sp. | reverse complement strand
GCCCGTCTCCGCGGCCAGCCGGATCCTGCTGTTCGTTAGCGGCGCGGCATCGCTGGTACTGGCGGTGCTGGCCTTCCGCCACTTTGGCGAGGGTTATGCGATTCTGCTGCTGGCCATTTGGATCGGTGTCGGGTTCGTCTTTCGCGGCGTCGCAACGACCGTCGCCGCTATCAGTGACCCACGCCTGCCCGGACGGGGATGGGCGATCTTCTTCGGCGTCATCACGATCCTCGCCGGCATCATCGTGCTGGCGTATCCGTTCGATTCACTCGTCACACTGACACTCGTGACCGGCATCTGGCTGATCGTCGTCGGGGTGATGGAGATTGTCTCCTCGTTCGGGATCCGCAGCGACCAAAAGAAGCTCAACGAGTTCAAGGACACTGCCGCAGCCTAAGCTGCACAGTTTCGCCCCTAGCGCCAACCGCCCGCGGGGTGTTGGTCGGCACACCGTCGGGGTCTTCACATCGTTCGCCCATCGCAATATGACAAGGACTTCAAAGGATTGGACCGACAAGATTGAATGGTCGGGATACTGGTCTCTGATCGGAGCCACCGTGTTCAACGTCGCGCCGAATCTTGTTGCCACTGCGCGATGTCTCCCAAACCATGCTGCCGGGAGTTGGTTTCTCAAGCGCTGCAACGCTTCTGCGAGGGCAAGGTGGGCTTGTCATACCTTCCGCCCGGAGCGCCCTGGGACAACGGCTACATCGAATCGTTCAACAATCGGCTGCGCAAGGAGTGCCTCAATCGCAACCATTGGAACAGTCTGTTCGAAGCCCGGGTGGTTATCGGCGACTTCAAATACGAGCACAGCCACCGCCACCGGCATTCGGCCCTGGGTTACCGAACGCCGGCCGAGTACGCTGCGGCGTGCAGGCACATCCACACCCCGGGGCCTGCGAGATGAACCGAATCCGGACCAAAGACACCGACTCTAAAACCGGGTGTGACGTGTTTCCCCGTGAATGAGGCCGTCCATTACTCGGTGCTGAGTGCGACTGTCGATGTATTTGTGAGGGTTTCGGTGACTTCGAAGGACGTTCTGTCTGCGCGGTAGACGTCGCGGGCGTATTCGACGGGTCGGCCTGTGGTGTCGATGGTGCGGCGGGTGAGCAGAGTGCCGGCTGAACCGGGCCGGACTCCGAGCTGGGTACTGGAGTTGTCGTCGAGGACGATGGACTCCAGGACTGCGGTCGAGCGGCTGAGGTCGATGCCGTACCGATCGCGCAGGAGCGCCCACAGCGATCCGTCCTCGGCGGTCTCGAGGATGCCGGGTGTCAGCGCGGCGGGTAGGTAGGTCGTCTCCAGGGCGAACGGTATCCCGTCGACGGTGCGCAGACGGTGAAACGTGTGCACGGTCGCGTCTGCGTCCAGGTCGAGGGCGCGCCGCACGGTGGCGGTGGGTTCCTGGTTTTCGGCCCAGAGCAGCTTGGCGTCGGGGTGCATTCCGAGTCGGGATACCTCTTCGGAGAAGCTGCCGATGTGAAATCGGACCCGCGGCTCGGCAACGAAGGTCCCGCGGGGGGGTCGGCGGTAGACCATGCCCTCACTTTCCAGCAGGGACAGGGCTTGGCGGGCGGTCATTCGGCTGACCTGGTGCTGCTCGGCGAGTTCGCGTTCCGACGGCAGCAGTGTGTGGGGTCCGAGCTGGTCATCGACGATTCTGTCGCGTAGCAGTGCGGCGATCGAGATGTAGCGGGCAGTGCTGGGGCGGGCCTTTTTACGGGTCGGAGGAGCCATGTCGGCAGCGTAACCCGCCACACTCCCTTTTTGGTCCAGGTGGTCTAGTCCACGCGGTTTGTAAAGAGTTTGTTTCGGGGTTGACTGTGGCGTGGATCACGCGCATACTTTGGTTGAACCACATGGTCTATACCAATAGGAGTAACCACATGTCTCAGCCTCATTCGCAAACCCTCGCCGGGGGTGACGCCGCCGAACTCGCGCAATTCGGCTACACGCAGTCCATGGAACGCCGAACTGGCCGCTTCGCGTCGTTCGCGGTGGCGTTCGCGTTCGTGTCCATCGCGACGGGCATCTTCACCACCTACGGTTCGGTCCTGAATTCCTCGGGCCCGGTGGGGATTTGGACGTGGCCGATCGCGGTGGTCGGGCAACTCGCGGTGGCGTTCGTGCTGGGCTCGCTCGCGTCGCGGATCCCGGTGACCGGTTACGCGTATCAGTGGATGTCGCGGCTGGCCAATCCCGTGCTGGGCTGGATCATCGGCTGGATCTCGTTCACCTTCCTGGCCATCGTGGTGGTGGCCGTCGACTACACGATCGCCTCGACGGTGTTACCGGTGTTGCTCAGTTACGACGGCACCACCACCGTGACCTGGTTGGTGACCGCGTTGGTGCTTCTGGCGCAAGCGCTGTTGGTGGGGATGTCCACCAAGTGGAGCGAGCGGGTCAACAGCGGTGCGGTGTCCGCCGAGCTGATCGGGATGCTTGCCCTGACCGTGCTGCTGTTGGTGGTGGGGTTCATCCGCGGTGACATGAACGTCGCCAACCTGTGGAGCAAGGGAGCCGTTGCTGCGGAAGGGTTTTGGAGTTTCGGCGGCTGGACGTCTGCGGGGCCCTGGATGCTGGGCTTCCTGCTGGGCGCGTTCACGATCGTCGGATTCGAGTCTGCGGCCAATCTCGCCGAGGAAACCACTGACCCCGAACGGGTCGTTCCCCGCTCGATGGTTCAGGCCGTCCTCGCCTCGGGTGTGTTGGGGTTCGTGTTTCTGATCGCCGTCACTCTGGCTGCCGGTGACCCGGTCGCTCTGGCCGCCTCCGGAACCCCGATCGCCGACGTCATCAAACACACCCTGGGATCGGTGATGTCCACGCTGCTTCTCGTGATGGTGGTCGTCGCGATCTTCGCCTGCGGATTGGTCATCATGATGACCGGGGTCCGGCTGACCTGGGCGATGTCGCGCGACGAACGCTTTCCCGGTTGGCGGCAGTGGAATCAGATCTCCGTACGCTTTCACACCCCGCTGAAGGCGACGCTCATGTTCTTCGTGCTCGCCGAGCTGATCCTCGCGGCGTTCTCGCGGTCGCAGAACGCGCTGTTCACCCTGTTCGGCGCTGCGACGCTGCTGCCCGCCGTGATCTACGCCGCCACCGTGGTGCTTTACCTGATCAAGCGCAAGCAGCTGCCCGACAACGGCAAGTTCGACCTTGGCGCCTGGGAGAAACCGGTCCTGATCGTCGCGGTGGTGTGGCTTGTCTTCGAACTCGCTCTGTTCCGCGACGCCAGTTTCAAGAACGCCTGGCTGTACGTTCTCGTCATGGTCGTCCTCGGCGCGATCTATCTCGGCGTGCTGCTGGCCCGGCGCGGCCGGCACGGACTGGCGATGCCCGACATGCTCTCCATCGACGCCACCTTGGACCGCGTCGCCGAGCAGGACACGCCATGACCTACGTGCTGGCCATCGACCAGGGCACCTCGGGCACCAAGGCCATCGTCGTCGACGAGGCCGGGCAGGTCATCTCCATCGCCGAGATCGCGCTGCGCCCGGACTACCTGCCCGGCGGCGGTGTCGAGCAGGACCCCGAGGCCCTCTACGCCTCCGTGGTCGATGCCGGTCGCCGCGCCCTGGACCAGGCCGGGGTGACCGTGTCCGCGGTCGCCCTGGCCAACCAGGGGGAAACGGTCCTGGCCTGGGACCGGCGCACCGGCCGGCCGCTCACCCCGGCGATCGTCTGGCAGGATCGCCGCGCAGAGTCCATCTGCGCGGCGCTCGCCGGATCCGCCGACACCGTGGCCGCCCAGACCGGGCTGGTCCTGGATCCGTATTTCTCGGCACCGAAGATGGCGTGGATCCGGGAGAGCCTGACCCGTGACGGTGCGGTCACCACCACCGACACCTGGCTGATCCACCGGCTGTGCGGTGCGTTCGTCACCGACGTTTCCACCGCCAGCCGGTCCCTGCTGCTCGACCTGGACACCACCAATTGGAGCCCCGAGCTGGTGGAGTTGTTCGGGCTGGCCGGCGAGGAGCTACCGACCCTCGTTGACTGCGACCACATCGCCGGCGAGACCGACGTCTTCGGGCCGCCGGCCATCCCGGTCGCCGGGCTGATCGTGGACCAACAGGCCGCGCTGCTCGCCGAGAACTGTCTAGAACCCGGGACGGCGAAATGCACCTTCGGCACTGGTGCGTTCCTGCTTGCCCAACTCGGGGAACGCCCCAGCCGTTCGCATGCCGGTCTGACCACCTCGGTGGCCTGGCGGCTGCGCGAGCGCACTTCCTACTGCGTCGACGGGCAGGCTTACACCGCCGCCTCGGCGGTGCGGTGGGCCATCGACCTCGGTTTGGTGCCCGCCGCCAACCAACTCGACGAGGTCTCGGCCTCGGCAGGGGACTCCAGCGGCGGCGTGCTGTGCGTACCGGCGCTGGCCGGTCTCGCGGCCCCCTGGTGGGACGCGCAAGCCACCGCATCCTTCACCGGCATGACCCTGAGCAGCGGGCGCGGACATTTGGTGCGGGCCCTGCTAGAAGGCATCGCCGCCCAGGTTGCCGCCCTGGCTGAGCTGGTCGCCGACGATCTCGGCCAACCGCTGACCCGTCTTCGGGTCGACGGCGGCCTGACCCGATCCGCCGTCCTCATGCAAGCCCAGGCCGACCTGGCCCGCGTCCCCGTCGAGGTCTACCCGTCCGCGCATGCCACCCCGCTCGGGGCGGCTGCGTGCGCCCGCCTTGCCCTGGACCCGGCCGTCAGCCTCACCGAGGTCGTCGGTACCTGGACACCCCAGCACACCTACGAGCCCCTGTGGTCCGCGGACCGCGCTGCAGAGCACCTGCAGCGGTGGAAACACGCCGCGACGGCCGTACTCGCGCCCAAGGAGACACACTCATGAGCACCCCCACCCCTGACATCAGCGATGTCGTCATCATCGGCGCCGGCATCGTCGGAGCCGCGATCGCCCGCGACCTCGCCGGCACCGGCCTGTCCGTGACCCTCGTCGACGCCCGAGACGACGTCGGTGACGGCACCAGCAAGGCCAACACCGCGCTGCTGCACACCGGCTACGACGCCACCCCCGGCACCCTGGAATCCCGGCTCGTCGCCCGCGGCTACGACCTTCTCGGGGACTACGCCGAGCAGACCGGCATTCCCATCGAGCGGACCGGCGCGCTGCTCGTCGCCTGGACCGATGAGGAAGTCGACGCCTTGCCTCACCTGAAGGACAAGGCTGAGCGCAACGGCTACCAGGCCTGCGAAATCGTCGACGCCGACGAGGTTTACCGCCGCGTCCCCGAACTCGGCGCCGGCGCCCTGGCCGGACTCACCGTGCCCGGCGAAGCCATCATCTGCACCTGGACCACCAACCTCGCGCTGGCCACCGACGCCGTCCAACGCGGCGTCCATCTGCGCCGCGGCGCGGCCGTCACCGACGTGCTGCCCCGCACCGAGGCCACCGATTACACCACCCTGGTCACGACCGCCGGCGACATCTCCGGCCGCTGGATCATCAACGCTGCCGGCCTGGGCGCCGACCACCTCGACGCCAAGTTCGGCTACGACCGATTCACCGTCACCCCGCGCCGCGGTGAACTGTTGGTCTTCGACAAGCTGACCCGCCCGATGGTGCCGTGCATCGTGCTCGCCGTTCCCTCCTCTCGAGGCAAGGGCGTGCTGGTCAGCCCGACCATCTACGGCAACGTCATGGTCGGACCGACCTCAGAAGACCTCCAGGACCGCGGCGCTACCGGCACCTCCGAAGCCGGATTCGAATTCCTGCTCGGCAAGGGACGCGCTCTGATGCCGACCCTGTTCGACGAAGAGATCACCGCGACTTACGCGGGCCTGCGCGCGGCGATCAACCACGGCGACTACCTCATCGACGTCGACACCACCCAGCACTACGTCCTCGTCGGTGGTATTCGCTCCACCGGCCTGACCTCCGGCATGGCCATCGCCGAACACTTGATGGAACTACTCGCCGACACCGACCTGGACCTGACACCGCGGCCCGGGCTCCCGCCACCACCGAAGATGCCCAACATCGGTGAAGCCTTCACCCGCCCCTACCAAGATGCCGCGCGGATCACCGCCGATCCCGCCTACGGCAAGATCGTCTGCTTCTGCGAACGCGTGACCGCCGGGGAGATCCGCGACGCGTTCGACTCCGTCATCCCCCCGTGCGGCCTGGAGGGTCTGCGCCGGCGTACCCGTGTCATGAACGGGCGCTGCCAAGGCTTCTACTGCGGCGCTGACGTGCAGAACCTTCTCGACTGCCACGGTCGCACCGACACCAGCGCACCGCCTGCCAATGCAGGCGCGTCAACACTGCAGGAGAGCCACTAATGACCACCGTTGTCACCACCGACGTCGCCATCATCGGCGCCGGACCCGCCGGACTGACCGCTGCCGCCGAATTGGCCACCGACCCCGCACTGAAGGTCACCATCCTGGAACGTGAAGCGCACGCAGGCGGAATCCCCCGTCACAGCGACCATCTGGGCTACGGCGTGCGCGACATGAAGACCTTCATCACCGGGCCCGCCTACGCGCGCAAACTCGTCGCCAAGGCGACCGCCGCCGGCGCCCACATTCTCACCGAAGCCATGGTGACCGGGTGGCACGACGAGCATTCACTCGACGTCACCTCGCCGCAGGGGCGCCTGCAGGTCGACGCCCGCGCGATCATCCTGGCCACCGGCGCGCGCGAACGGCCCCGACCCGCACGGCTCATCCCCGGAGACCGCCCCGCCGGGGTGTACACCACCGGTCAACTGCAGAACCTGGTGCACCTGCACCACCGGGCGGTAGGTCGTCGCGCCGTCGTCGTCGGCGCCGAACTGGTCAGCTGGTCGGCCGTGCTGACCCTCAAACACGCCGGCTGCCGCACCGCATTGATGACCACCACCTACCCCAGCCCGGAGTCCTACGGCGTGTTCAACATCGCCGGGAAGTCCCCACTCATGGGAGTCGACGTCGCGACCCGCACCCGCGTGGTGCGCATCATCGGAAAACCCGCGCTGACGGCCGTCGAGATCGAGAACATCGACACCGGTGCCCGCCGCATCGTCGAATGCGACACCCTCGTGCTGACCGGCGACTGGATCCCCGACCACGAACTGGCCCGCTCAGCAGGCCTGGACATGGACCCGGCAACACGCGGGCCGTTGACTGATACGGCGTTGCGTACCAACAGATCCGGGGTGTTCGCGATCGGCAACCTGCTGCACCCCGTCGACACCGCCGACATCGCCGCACTCGACGGCCGCCACGTCGCTGGACCCGTCCGCGCCTACCTGCGCGGGCACTCCGCACCCCGCGACGGTGTCCGTTTGCTCGCCGACGAACCGCTGAGGTGGGTCACTCCTGGCATCGTGCGGCCCGGTGACACCGCCCCAGCCCGCCACCGACTCCTGATGTGGACCGACACCCTCATCCGGGTCCCGAAGGTCACCGCACGCCAAGACGGCAGGGTCATTGGCCGAAAGACGTTGCCCTGGCCGGCTTCACCCGGGCGGGTGTTCCGCGTGCCATCAAGCATCCTCGACGGTGCCAACCCCCGCGGCGGTCCGGTCACTGTGTCGGTGACGTCATGAACGACGTCCGCCGACCTGTCCGGTGTGTGAGCTGGTGGGCGTTTCAGCCCGCGGCGTCCGAATTCCTGCGGATCCCGGCTCCCGCGGTCGAGTACACGAAACACCTAGCACCGCAACCCTTCTGCAAGTAATCTGACAGACCGCACCAGCAAGTACCACGCTGTGGATGCGGCCCGATCGCAACCTCGCTCTCGACTTGTGGCAGCACGAGAGCACCCACGTTCTCACTGACGGCCGTTGGCGAGAAGTGGAACTGTTCCTTCCCGCCGACCTCAACCTCAGCGAAGTCACCGACTATCCCCACTCGGCGATCCTGAACGCCAGCGAGGCAGGCGAATTCGTGGCACGCCTTTCAGTCGGCACCCGAATCGGTCAGATCGGCGGCTGGTGTAAGTGGAGAGCCCACTATCTGCCGGGACCGCCGGTCCGCCCAGTTAGCCTCGATCGCTTCGGGATAGACGTATCCATCGGTATCCCCAGCCGTTCAGCGCGAGGTCTGTCAGCCTCTCGGTCGGTGCGGCGTATGGGCCGTCGACGAACAGGTCGTACGGGTTGCCGTTCATGCCCGGCTGCGCACCAATATCCACCGTGACCGGAGTGTCGGCCAAATTGTGCAGCAGCAAGATCGACCCCGCGGGCGCGTCGAATCGGTGCGCCAGCACCGAGCGCGGCAGCGGGGCGTCGATCACCGAGCAGGTACCGGTCCCGATCTCCGGCGCGGTACGCAGGGTGTGTATCAGGTTCTCGAACCAGCGCAGCAGTGAATTCGGGTCTTGTTGCTGCGCGCGTACATTGACCTTCTTTGCGCCAAAGCGACCCCTCATGGCAACGGGTCGAAAAAGAGCGTCTGGCGGCGCTGCGCTGAAGCCGGCATTGGAAGTGTCGTCCCACTGCATAGGCGTTCGGATCGCCTCACGCCCGTCAAGGCTCAAGTCCTCGCCCATCCCGATCTCCTCGCCGTACCGCAGCGCCGGCGTGCCCGGCAGCGAGAACTGTAGGGCGTACGCGAGCTCGATCCGGCGGGTATCACCCCGCAGCATTGGCGCCAGCCGGCGACGAATGCCGCGGCCGTACAACCGCATCTCAGGGCGTGGCGCGAAGGCGCGGAAGACGTCGCCGCGCTGTTCGTCGGTCAGTCGGCTGAGGTCGAGCTCATCGTGGTTGCGGAGGAAGCTGACCCATTGCCCACCTTCGGGCAGCCGCACTGCCGTGGTCAGAGCTTCGATGAGCGGCTCCGCGTCGCTGCGAGCCAGAGCCAGCCAGACGCGTGGGTTGAGCAGGAAGTCAAACATCATCTGCGCCCGATCACTCGGGCCGTCAGAACGGCTGCCAACGAAAGTGCTGACATCGCTCGGAGGCACATTGGCCTCGCAGAGCAGCACCGAGTCGCCCCGCAGCCATTGGGTCTCCTGCCGCCAGGAGTCCATGATCGAAAAGTCCTTCGGCCCGGGATCAACTCCGGGCGACACCTGCTCAAGGACGAACGGCGCGGCGTCGATGCGGAAGCCGGCCGCGCCCACCTGCAGCCAGAAGCTCATGACCTTGGCCATCTCCGCGCGTACGGCAGGATTGGCCCAGTTGAGATCGGGCTGGAAACCATAGAAGCGGTGGAAGTACCACGCCTGCGCCTGCTCATCGAAGGTCCAGGTCTCGCTCTGCTCGCCCGGGAAGACGATGCCTTGGCGCCGATCCGGAGGCTCCTCGTCGCTCCAGACATACCAATCCCGGTACGGCGAATCAGGGCTGCTCTGGGCCGACTTGAACCAGGGATGCTCGTCGGAGGTGTGGTTGACGACCAGGTCAAGGACGAGTCGGATGCCTCGCTCTTGGGCTTCGCGGGCCAGCTCGGCGAAGTCACCAAGACTGCCCAGCGCCGGGTGGATGCCGTAGTAGTCGCTGATGTCGTAGCCGTTGTCCCGCCACGGACTGGGATGGATGGGATTTAGCCACAGGCATGAGACACCCAATCGGGAAAGGTAATCAAGGCGACTGATCAACCCCCGCAGATCGCCGCGGCCGTCACCGTCAGAGTCTTGGAATGAGGACACGTCGACGCTGTAAAAGACGGCCTCCTGATACCACCTGTTGATCATGATCTCCGTGCCTTGCGGCCGACCGCTGCGGTGAAACCTGCACCCGCCGCTGCCGCAGCGCCCAGCAGGGCCTTGTGGTGCTGAGACGCAAAGACCTGGGCGCTCCGGGGTTTGGCCCTTTGGTCGAACGCACCGTGGGCACCAAAGTCGTGGCCCCCTCTGCCGTCCGCCGGCTCCCACAGGTTGGCCGGTTGATCGGCATCCTTGGGCCGCCCGGTCTGCTGCGCCTTGAACCCAGTCCGCGCCAGATAGCGATCCAGCAAACCAGGCACAACGGCGTTCGCGATCAGCGTGGCGGCCGTGCTCGCGCCCACCCAATACTCACGCCGACTCGGATGATCCGCGGCGTAGGCGACCGCGCGAGCGGCGACCTCAGGTTGGTAGATCGGCGGCACCGGTTGCGCGCGCTCGGGCAGCCGGGACAGCACCCACGAGAACTGCGGAGTGTTCACCGCCGGAAGCTGCACCATCGTCACCCGGACATTGCTGTGACCATGCAACAGCTCGCAGCGCAGCGACTCATGGAAACCTTGCAGTGCATGTTTTGCGCCGCAATACGCGGTCTGCAGCGGAATGCCGCGGTACGCCAGCGTCGAGCCGACTTGCACGATGGTCCCCGCGTCGCGCTCGCGCATCCTGCGCAGCACCGCCATGGTGGCGTACACCGCTCCGAGATAGGTCACCTCGGTGACCCGCTTAAACTCCTCAGCGCTGATCTCAGCGAAGGGAGCAAAGATCGAGGTGAACGCTGAGTTGACCCAGATGTCGATGGGGCCAAGCTCGTTCTCGATGCGCGCGACCGCTGCCTCGATCTGGAAGGGGTCGGCGACATCGACAGGCACCACCATCGGGGTTGCTCCCGCTACAGTCACCTCAGCCGCGGCCGCAGCCAGCCCGACCTCGCCACGAGCCAGCAGCGCGATCGAGTCCC
>DASQCE010000492.1:0-4621 GCA_035634855.1 Mycobacterium sp. | reverse complement strand
TCCGCCGCCTGCGGGTACCGCATTCGCCAACTGGACATTGGCGCCATCGCTGAGCCGTTCGCCGTGGTAGTAGTAACTGCCCGGAGCCGTTTCACAGATCACCGCCAAAGACTTGGCTGTTCTGATCGCCGCTGCCGGAGTGCTCCCCGCGTCGCATCGGGCCGCATGGTCGACGAAGCCCTGCGCATCGGTCCCCGACACGCCGGGCAGCGGCGCCCCGCTTGTCGACGGCGCCGTTGTGGTCGGGGCGGTGGTCGATGTCGGCGATGGCGTCGACGGCGATGTCGACGGCGAGACTGTCTCGGTTTCCGTTCTCACCGACGGCGGCGGCACCGCCATCGTGGTCTGCGGCGGTGCGCCGCTGTCCTGGTCGCCGTTCATCAGCTGCATCGCGAGGACCACGGCCACGCCGAACAGCACGATCGTCGCGACGACCAGCGCCACCTGGCTGCGGCCGAGACGCGATCTGCGCGGCGGCGGCTCAGGTGGGCGTATCGCCGGCGGCGGGTACGGCGTGTGCCCCGTGCCCGCCGGATTGGGGTACACCGCCGAGAACTGCCTCGTGGAAGCCGGCGGGCTCGGCAAAGCCGCCGGTGCGGGCGGCACCGGGCCACCCAAGGCCGCAGCCGTCGCCGCCTTCGCCAGTTCGCCTGCGGAGGCGAACCGCTCGGCAGGCTTCTTGGCCATACCTTTGGCGATGACATCGTCGAACGCGCGATTGATCCCGCGGCGCATGATGCTCGGCCGCGGCGGCGGCGAGAACATGTGCGCGGTCATCAGCTGTCGCAGATCTCCCGTCTCAAATGGCGGCCGGCCGGTGAGGCTCTCGTAGAGCAGGCATGTCAACGAGTACACGTCCGCAGGCGGCCCGACGAGCCCGCCGCTGAACCGTTCCGCGGACATGTACGCGCACGATCCGATGATCAATCCCGTCATCGTCATGCTCGCGTCGCCGCCGCCGTGGGCGATCCCGAAGTCGACCAGATACGCGAAGTCATCCGCGTTGAGCAGGACGTTCTCCGGCTTGATGTCGCGGTGCACCAGGCCGTCCGCGTGCGCGGCGTCCAGCGCCGCAGCCACCTGCGCGATGATCGACGCGGCTCTGCTCGGGTCCAGTGGGCCGTTCGCCTTCAGCTCGTCTTTCAGGCTGCCACCCTCGACCAGGCGCATGTCTATGTACAGGACTCCGTTGATGTCTCCGAAGTCGTGTACGGGAATGACGTGCGGTTCCTGCAATCGCGCCGCAACCCGCGACTCGCGCCTGAAGCGCTCCTGGTAGTTGGGGTCTGCGGCCATCTCCGCGCGCAGCACCTTGACCGCCACCGTCCGGTCCTTGATCGTGTCGTAGGCGCGGTACACCTCACCCATCCCACCGACACCGATCAGAGAATTCAGCTCGTAGGGCCCGAAGCGGGTGCCCAGACGCGAGCCACCGTGAGGCGGGGTCATCCGTATCCTTTCCGTCTCGTCCGGTCCCGACGCGCAGTGATACACCGTGTTCCCACGTTGGATGCACGCTTAACATGCCCTGAAATTGAAGCGCAACAAAATAACTGGGCCCCGACGGCCACTCCGCCGACGACAATACGCAGGTACCACCGTACGTGGAGCCGATCGATGCCGCACGTCCCGATAGATTGAACGACTAACCGACGCTCTTCGTTTTAGGTACAGAGAGCTGAGCGGAGGACAAACGCTGCTGCATCGGATCGCCCTGCTGGCCATTGCCGCACCGCGACGCGTCATCGTATTCGCGGGGTTGCTGGCCGTCGCCCTGGGGATATTCGGAGTTCCCGTAGCGAAGAGTTTGTCCGCCAGTGGATTCCAAGATCCGACCGCGGAGTCGGCCGCGGCGACTCGGTTTCTGACCGAGAAGTTCCATCAAGGCGAAGTGCAGTTGCTGATCGTCGTTTCGACGCCCGACGGCGTCGACAGCGCTCCGGCTCGCGCTGTCGGCAACGAGATCGTCGACCAACTACGTAGTTCGCCACATGTCGTGCAGGTGACGTCGCCATGGACCGCGCCGCCGCCCACCGCCGCGGATCTGGTGAGCCGCGATCGCACGTCGGGACTCATTGTGGCGGGCATCACCGGCGATGAGAGCCACCAGCAGAAATACGCCAAGGAGTTGTCCGACCAGGTCGCGGACGACCACGACGGGGTCACCGTCCGGTCGGGTGGCACCGCGATGGTCAACGTCCAGATCACCGAGCAGTCGCAGCGCGACCTGCTGGTCATGGAGTCGCTGGCGATCCCGCTGAGCTTCCTCGTGCTGGTCTGGGCATTCGGCGGCCTGGTGGCAGCGGCGCTGCCGGTGGCCGTCGGCGTGATGGCAATCCTCGGCGCGCTCGCCGTTCTGCGGTTGATGTCGTTTGCCACCGATGTGTCGATCTTCGCGCTCAACCTGACCACCGCCATGGGCCTTGCGTTGGCGATCGACTACACCCTGCTGATGATCAGCCGGTTTCGCGACGAGTTGGCCGACGGCGCGAGCCGCGAAGACGCCCTCATGCGCACGATGGTGTCGGCGGGCCGCACCGTTGCGTTCTCCGCAACGACGGTCGCGCTGTCGATGGCGGTCATGGTGCTCTTCCCCATGCACTTCTTGAAGTCGTTCGCGTATGCAGGCGTCGCGACGGTCACGTTCGCCGCGGCCGCCGCGATCGTGGTGGCACCCGCCGCACTGGTTCTGCTCGGCGATCGCCTGGATTCGCTGGACGCGCGCCGGCTCGCCCGCCGCGTGCTCGGCCGTGCCGAACCGCAACCTGTGCCCGTTGATCAGAGGTACTGGTACCGCTCCGCGAGTTGCGTTATGCACAAAGCAATCCCGGTGGGCCTTGCGGGTGTGGCGTTTCTGCTGCTGCTCGGCGCTCCGTTCCTGAGCGTGCGCTGGGGATTCCCTGACGATCGCGTGCTACCGGCCTCGGCGTCGGCTCATCAAGTCGGCGACCAGCTGCGGAGCGACTTCGTCCACAACTCCGATGCCGCGGTGACGATCGTCGTTCGAGACAGCAACGGCATCACCGCATCCGACATCGACAGATACGCAGCCGACCTGTCCCGCGTGCCCGACGTCCCCGCGGTGTCGGCCCCGACAGGAACCTTCGTCGACGGCAACCGGGTCGGCCCGCCGTCTGCGCCCGCCGGACAGATCGCCGGCAGCGCTTTCCTCACGGTCGACAGCTCGGCTCCGCTGTTCTCCGAACAGTCGGAAGCTCAGCTCGACCGCCTGCACGCAGTGCCGCCACCCGCGGGCGTGCACGTCGACATGACCGGAACGGCGCAAACCAACCAAGACAGCGTCGACGCCATCACCACACGGCTGCCGCTGGTGCTCGGGCTGATCGCCGTCATCATGTTCGTCCTTCTGTTCCTGCTGACCGGCAGCATCGTCATGCCGCTGAAAGCGTTGGCCCTCAATATCCTTTCGCTCACCGCAGCGTTTGGTGCAATGGTGTGGATCTTTCAGGAGGGCCATCTCGGCGCGCTCGGCACCACACCGACAGGGACGTTGGTGGCCAACATCCCGGTGCTGTTGTTCTGCATCGCGTTCGGCCTGTCGATGGATTACGAGGTGTTCCTGGTATCCCGGATCCGGGAGTTCTGGCTGGCGTCGGACAGGACGCGGGCCGACAACGACGAGAGTGTGGCGCGCGGCATCGCCCACACCGGACGGATCATCACCGCCGCCGCGCTCATCATGTCGATCTCCTTCGCCGCATTGATCGCGGCCCACGTGGCGGTCATGCGAATGTTCGGCGTCGGCCTGACGCTGGCCGTCCTGGTCGACGCGACACTGGTGCGGATGGTGCTGGTGCCCGCGTTCATGCACGTTATGGGCCAATGGAATTGGTGGGCACCCCGGTGGATGGTCGGGGTTCACCGACGTCTCGGTTTCAGCGACGGGCAGCCGCGAATGCCACAGGCAACAACGTCCGATCCGACCAAGATCGAACCGACCGGACCCGAGCCTCGTGTCTAGTTAGTGAGTGTTATCGCAGCGGTACATGGAGTGGTTCCGCCGTACCAGTACTCCCAGGAAGAAATCACGGACGCGTTTGTCGAGGTGCCCGGCTTCGCCGGATTCGAGAAGGTCGTGCGTCGCCTGCACGCCGGCGCGAAGGTCAACAGCAGGCACCTCATCCTTCCGATGGATCAGTACCTGACGCTGGGCGACTTCGGTGAGACCAACGACCTTTACATCGAGCACGCGGTGGAACTGGGCTGCGTGGCCTTGTCGGCCGCGCTCGAGGACGCGGGCCTGCAGCCCAGCGACATCGATCTGATCGTCACGACGACTGTGACGGGTGTGGCGGTGCCGTCGCTGGACGCCCGCATCGCGGGACGGTTGGGACTGCGGCCCGATGTGCGCCGCGTGCCGATCTTCGGACTGGGTTGTGTGGCCGGCGCGGCGGGCATTGCGCGGCTGCACGACTATCTGCGCGGTGCACCCGACGATGTCGCGGTGCTGGTGTCGGTGGAACTGTGTTCGCTGATGTTTCCGGCGGCCGAGCCAACGATGGCCAGCCTCGTGGGCAGCGCGCTGTTCGGTGACGGCGCCGCCGCTGTCGTCGCCGTCGGCGAGCATCGCGGCCTTCAGGACGGCATGACAGGGCCCGAC
>DASQCE010000491.1:0-6975 GCA_035634855.1 Mycobacterium sp. | reverse complement strand
CCGCCGTTGGCCGATTGACGGTCCATGACAGCTTGTTGGGCTTCGTTGGCGGTGTCGTTGTAGTACTTGATGCTGTATTTGGTCAACCGGGCGATGGTCTGCATGGCGGTACGCCTCGATGGCGTGCTTGCGTAATCTGCTTGCCGCGAAACCAGTGTTGCACCGTTGTGCCGAAGTGCCCGACGCTTTTTCGGGGGAAGAATGTGGATATCTTTGGAGCAGTGGGGAAGTCGGGTAGACATTTGGTGCGGTTGTGTGGGGTGTGGAGATTTTAGAGTAGTGAGGGCGATCAGTGGAGGGCGTGGATGGCGAAGATTTGGTGGGCTTTGGCGGCTTTGGTCGCCGAGAGAGTAGTGCTTGTTTCGCTGATCGCCGCGTAGGTTTGGGATTGGTCAGGCGCTATGCCAGTGAGAGCGGTCGAGCGCACTGGACTTTAGACGGTGCAACCGGCCGGATCACCGAGGGGTTCGGTGGCGGCCCGGCAGGTTGACGGAAGCAAACTGCTGGGCCAGTTCCTCACCGAGCGCGGCCGCCACGGCGGTGTCGGCTGGTTCCTCGACGCTCTAAGCTTTACCGCCCTAACGAGCCGCAGTGAGGCTGAGTTCGCTAAGTAGCCGACGGAGACGTTCTCAACTACGTCGACACATTGATCATTGGCTGTGTTGTTTGGTGACCTCGGTGGCGTATTGCCACAATCCTTCGCCGATCACCGGGTCGAGGACCAGAGCTGAGGCCTCGGCGACGATGGGCTCGCCGCGGAAATGGTGGAACTTGCCGGGAGTGAGGTAGGAGCCGGTAGCTGCGCCAGGGACGATGTCGTCAAGCGCGGCCTTGAGTGCCGAGCGCGCCCCCTCGGCGGGGGTTTGGCCGATGACGAGGTTGCCCAACGCGTAGCCGGCGCGCTGCAACACGTTGGCATTGGACATGTCGCGGCCCAGATCGGACTTGACCCAGCCCGGCTGGCAGACGACGCTGCCGGCGTGCGGGTATCGGCGGTCCAGTTCGACGGCCAGTATGTGCTCGGCTTGTTTGGAGTCGTTGTAGGCGGCAAGCGGCGAGAAATGGGCCGTGTGTTGCAGGTCCTGAAGGTTCAGGCGACCGGCACGGTGGCTTTCGGATGACTGTGTGACGACGCGGGGCGAGTCCGCGGCCAGTACTCGGTCGAGTACGTGTGAGACCAGGGCGAAATGACCGAGGACGTTGGTGCCGAACATCATCTCGAAGCCGTCTTCGGTCTCCTTGCGGTTGGTGAGCATGATGCCGGCGTTGAGGACGAGCCGATCGATGGGGCCGTCGGGCAACGCTGATGCGAAAGCGGCGACGCTGGCAAGCGATGCCAGGTCCAGTGGGCGTTGCTGGATGGAAGCGGGATGCGTTGCCACGCTGCGGATCGCCGTCACCGCTTCGGTTCCGCGCCGTTCGCTGCGCGCGCCCACAATGATGCCGTAGCCGGCTCGGGCGAGACCCTTCGCGATCTCCAGGCCGACGCCACCGGTGGCTCCCGTGATCACGGCCAAACTGCGGGGCTGTTGCGAGTTGGGACTCATGGGAAAATGGCTACTCCTGGGTTGAGATCGGCAGGGTCCGTCCTGCGGACGCGGCCGAACGGTAGAAGAGCGACGAAGCCTGAGGTTACGCCCGACAACGGCGCGCACATCCGCCGCGCCGTTCCTTTCTGCTGGACCACGCTGATCGCGGTGACTGGTGTTCAGCCATCGCCGTTGCGTACGGCCCGCTGGCGCCGCAGCAGGTACTTGTGCTGGCCCGACAGCACGAGTTGGCCGCGCTGGTTGTGGACGGTGACCGCTGTGACCACGATGCCGTCGTCGCCCTTCGGCTCCAGGCCGGTGATCGTGAGCGCCGAGTACAAGGTGTCCCCGGAGTGAACCTCGACCAGGAAGGTGCAGGACTGCTCAAGGAATGTGATGAACACCCCGCCGATGAAGTGCGGGAACAAGGTGGCTCCCGGTGCGGTGAAAGCCAGCACTTGGAGGCCGTGGACAACCGGCGCGACATGTCCGTGCTTGCGCGCCCACTCGGCGTCGTAGTGCACCGGGTGATTGTCCATGGAGACGGTCTGGAAGGCCGCGGCGTGGGCGTCGGTCAGGGTGCGACTGGGTGCCCGGAAGACCTCACCGATGCGCAGGTCCTCGAACGTTCTGGCCGGGACGATCAGGAACGCGTCGGGATCGAAGCCGGTAATAGCAGTCATCGCCCTCTTTCTGCTCTGGAGATGATTCTGGACAACTTCATCGTCGAGCAAGTCATCGGGCTGGTCGATGGTGCTGAGCACAGCGCGGCGGCCTCATCAGTGTCAGTTCTGACTACGGCGCCCGCCATGTCGCAAGGACAGCGCGATCGCGCTGCATCTGTCGCCGGGAACATTGCCCACTCGGAACACGCTCAACCAGACTGTGGCACAAGCTGGCCGAGTCGACCGGTGTGCAACCAGGCTGCATGATGCCCGGCACGGGGGACCACTCTGCACCTTCGTGGTGTGCCCCGGCGGTCATCACGAAGTGGCTGGGTCGGGGTGAGGCGATTCATGAATGTGCAGGGCAGATGAGGATTCGGGGTGTGCGTCCCGGCAGGATTCGAACGTGCGGCCTTCTGCTCTGTTGTTGAATACACCGTCATTGCTGCGCCTTCCCGGTTACACGCTCGGCGTCTGGAGAACTCGCGGTCACGGCCACCTTTGATCTGCCAGGCTAATCAGCTGCTCCCCAACGGGTTTGGCAAACGCCAATGGTTGATGCGCCGATTTGATGCCGGTGTGCCATCACCGGACGTGGAGTGACGAGTCCATCGCTGGTTGCTCTAGTACCGCCGCGGAACGCTGGCAATGGCCCAGCGTCGCGACGATGTCGAATATGACACTAAACATGGCGTCGCGTTGTCGGCGACGATATCGACGCCAGTGCCCGCCGCGATCCATCATCGAATAGTCAGCGCAAAGTCCATGTTCGCAACGGAATCCGTCCACTCTCAGATGGTGGCGGTTGCCAACTACGGGTTCCGAAGCAGAAGGAGGCTCCACGTATGGGGTTATCGCCCAACGGGTATTGGGCACCATGGCGGCGATATCAAGACATGTGCCGTCAACGGTGACCGCATGCACCCCATAGCCAGGCCACACCGGGTGGTTGATCACATTGTCGAGCACCTTGCGGCGATCGGCGTGGATTACGTCTTCGGCGTGGATGGTGCGAATATCGAAGATCTTTATGACGCTGCGTATTTCCGTTCGGATCTGACCGCGATCTTGGCTAAGCATGAGTTTTCGGCAGCGACGATGGCTGATGGTTATAGCCGCAGTGGTGCGGGTTTGGGCGTGGTGTGCGCGACCTCCGGGGGCGGGTGTTTGAACACAGTGGCCGGGCTGGGGGAGTCGCTGGCCAGCCGCGTGCCTGTGCTTGCGCTGATCGGCCAGGCGCCGACCAGCCTCGACGGGCGGGGCGCTTTTCAAGACACCAGCGGCCGCAACGGCGCGTTGAACGGCGAGGCACTGTTTTCCGTGGTGTCGGTGTACTGCCGGCGGGTGGTGAATCCGGCCGACATCGTGTCGGCATTGCCGGAGGCGATCGCGGCGGCGAAGACGGGTGGCCCCGCGGTGCTGCTGCTGCCCAAGAATGTTCAGCAGTCGAAGATCGAATTGAACAACAGCGGCCAGCTCCTGAAGAGGCTGATCGGCGATCCGTATCCGGTCGCCCAGGCGTTGCGACGCGCAGCGGGTCCGGTGACGATCATCGCCGGCGAGCAGGTCGCCCGCGACGACGCCCGCGCCGAGCTGGAGCAACTGCGCGCAGCGTTGCGGGCGCGGGTGGCCACCGTGCCCGACGCCAAGGACGTCGCCGGAACACCGGGGCTCGGGTCATCGTCGGCGCTCGGTGTGACCGGCGTGATGGGCCACCCCGGCGTGGCGGCCGCGGTCGCGGACAGCGCATTGTGTCTGCTGGTCGGGACCCGGATGTCGGTGACCGCTCGCACCGGACTTGATGATGCGCTGGCTGCGGTGTCGGTCTACTCGATCGGTTCGACGGCCCCGTATGTGCCGTGCACCCATGTGTACACCGACGACTTGCGCGGCTCGCTGTTGCTGCTGAGATTGGCGCTGACGGGGCATGGCCGGGCCAGCCACACTCGGGTGCCCGACACGTTGTCGCACACCGAGCTTCAGCTGCCGACGTTCGACGGCGCCGGCGTCCGGTACCGCGCCGCGATGACCGTGCTTGACTCAGTGCTGCCCGGTGGCGTGGACGTCGTCGTGGACGCCGGGAACATCGGCGCGTCGGCGATTCATTATCTGCCGGTGCGTCGCGGCGGCCGGTTCCTGGTGGCGCTCGGCATGGGTGGCATGGGCTACAGCTTCGGCGCCGGAGTGGGTGTTGCGTTCGGGAGACGCCGCCGTACGGTGGTCATCGCCGGCGACGGCGCCTTCTACATGCATGGCATGGAGATTCACACCGCGCTGCAGTACCGGCTGCCGGTGACGTTCCTGCTCTTCGACAACCACGCCCACGCGATGTGCGTCACTCGCGAGCAGCTGTTCTACGACGACCTCTACAGCTACAACCGTTTCGGCCCAAGCCGTTTGGGCGCCGGCCTGGCAACGATGTTCCCGGGTCTTTTCTCGACCGACGTTGACGACATCGACGAGCTACCCGCCGCGCTGCGGGCGGCCCTGGACGTCGACGGCCCCTCGGTGATCAGCATCGAATGCTCGGCCGACGAAATCCCGCCGTTCGCCAACTTTCTCGGCAACGCCGTCCACAACACAAAGGAGACGCCGTCCAATGTCGCTGCCCGCGCTTGAAGACATAGCCGCCCACCGAGGCACCACCGATCCGATCGATGACGTGGTCCGCATCGAGACTTCTCCCCGGGAGAAGGCGACCCCGATCATCCTCGAGATGATGCGGTCGGTGTACCCGCACGACCAGGTGTTCGGTGAATTCTGCACCGTCAATGGCTACATCGACTGTCCACCCGATGAGCTGTTCGACTACCTGGCCGACACCCGCTGCCTGGAGGAATGGACCTACAGCCTGCGCGGTTTCACCCCGACCGAGGAGCCAGGCCTGTGGCTGGCCTACGACCGGCTGGGTTCGGAGACACAGATCTTCATCCGCACGGTGGCCAACAGGGCGGCGATGACAGTCGACTACCACTGCGCGTGGGACCAGGGCAAGCACCTGTGGATGATCTACCTGATGCGGGTCGTGGACGCGCAGGTGGTGTTCGACAAGCCCGGTTCGGTGGTGCTGTGGACCAACTGCCACCACCCGTTCTACGACCACAACCCCTACCCCGAGACGGCGCCGCCGCAACGCCCGGTGTGGGTCGGCGATTTCTGGGACATGTTCGGCGCAGGCCATCTGCTGGAGCTGAAGAACCTCAAGGCGATCACCGAATACCGGCACCGCAACGGCCTGCCGATCACCCCGGACTGGATGAGGACACCGTGCCCGTCAGCTTGATCGACGTTTCCAGCTACTTGCCGGGCGAGCCGATCGGCGCGGACTACTACGCACAGTTCGCCGAATCCGACGACCTGCGCGACAACCTGATGTTCCGCGCGCCGAAGTTCCGCCACCACGTCGCCGAGGACGAAACCGCGATCGACATGGTCGAGCGGGCCGCCGAGGGGCTGGTCGCGCGGCACGGGCCTGACGCGATTACCAACGTCGACGTGCTGATCACCCACACGCAGATGCCCGATATGCCGTTCTACGGCGGTGGCGGCGGGATGGCGCATCGGCTGGGGATGCGCCCGAGCGCGGTGCTCGACCTGCACAACGGCGGCTGCGCGGCCTTCGTGCTGGCCCTGCAGGTGGCCAAGCAACTGCTGTCCTCGGGTGAACTGAAGACCGCGTTGATCGCGATCGCGCAAAACGCGGGAGGCCAGGTGTTCGACCAGCCCGCGGTGCGGCGCAAGCCGCAGGCGTCGGTGCCCGGTGACGGGGCCGCGGTGGCGCTGGTGACGCTGTCGGACCGCTCGCCGATCCTCGACGTCGAAACCCGCACCTACGGCGAGTACGCCGGCGACATGACCCTCGCCGTTGACCCGCCACGCAAGTGGTGGCAGCCCGGCCCCGGCGAGCTGCACATCGGGTTCACCGAAAGCAAGATCACCACTGTGCTGGCCCGCGGCAACCGCGAGGTGCCAGAAGTGGTGCTCGCCGTCTGTGACCGAATTGGCATGCAACCCAAGGATCTTGACCTACTGATCACGAATCAGCCCAACCGGGTGTTCCTGCGCAACTGGCGCGAGGCGTTGGAGCTGCCCAACGAGCGCCACCTCGATACCTTCGATGACTACGGAAACCTGTTCGCGGCGGGCATTCCGATCAACCTGGATCGCGCGATCACCGACGGTCAGCTGAGGGCCGGTGACGTGGTGATGATGGCCGCATTCGCGCACGCCGGTGACTTCGCCGGGGCCGCCGCGGTCAAGTGGGGTGGTCGCGACTGATGGCCACGCTGAACCGAGAGCTGATCGATGCCGTCGAGGCGCTGCCCAGTGCGCTCAACCCGTTGGCCCTGTCGCTCAACGAGAATCCGTTTCCGCCGCTTCCGGCGGTGCGCTCGGCCCTGATCGAGTCTATCGACGCGGCCAACCGCTATCCCGAGTACCTGCCGGAGCGGTTGCGCTCCTTGATCGCAGGGCGCGTCGGGGTACGCGACGAGCAGGTGGTGATCGGGGTCGGCGCGACGGGTGTCATCCTGCAGGTGCTGCATGCGGTCACGAGCCCGGGCGAGAAGATGGTGATGACGTCGCCGACATTCGATGGGTATCTGATCTTCGCGCAAATGGCCGGGCTGGACCCGGTGATGGTGCCGCTGGACGTCTACGGCCACCAGGACCTCGACACGCTGGCCGACGCCGCGGCCGACGCGAAGGTGGTCGTGCTGTGCCGCCCGCACAACCCGACCGGGACGGTGGAATCGGCCGACGAGGTCGAGCGGTTCCTGCGG
>DASQCE010000490.1:0-5783 GCA_035634855.1 Mycobacterium sp. | reverse complement strand
GGTCCTAGTTATCGCCGGGGATGGCGGTCGGCGGCGGCGGCGCCTTCACCGGGGGCGTGAACGGGTTGCCGCCAGTCGGGTTGATCGACTTCTCCGTCGGCGCGACCGGAGGCGGCGCAGGCGTGGCCGGCGACGTCGTGGTCGTGGTGGTAGTGGTGGTCGTCGTTTCCGGCGCCTTCTGTTCTTCCTTGGCGCACGAGGCGGTCAAGCCCACCATCGTCACAACCGCAGCACCACCGACAAGCGCCGCGACACGGCGAGCCATCAGACCCATGATTTTCTTCCTAACTTCCAAAGCCCTGTGCCTGCTGTTTTGAAGATCAATTCAGCCAACCGGCACTCTACTCAAATGTTTTAGCAGGCGCACAGCGATTGCGCAGGCGCTCCCCAGGCGAAGGGTTAAACAGCGCCACAACGGGCTACACCGCCATTGTCGCTCGTATCACCGTGCCCGCGAGGTGGTCGCCGTGTATCAACAGATTCTCGACCCGGTAGCGCATTCCCTGGCGTGGAGCTCCCTGATTGCAGCGCTGCCACTGCTATTGCTGTTCGTGATGCTCGGTGTGCTGCGGGTGACCGCGTGGGTGGCCTCGCTGGTGTCGCTGGCGCTGGCGATCGTGCTCGCGATCCTGGTGTACGGGATGCCGCTCGGTCAGACCCTGCTTGCCGGGACGGAAGGCGCGGCCTTCGGGTTCTTCCCGATCCTGTGGATCGTGATCAACGCGATCTGGGTCTATCAAATGACCGTTGAGACAGGGCATTTCGATGTCTTGAGACGCTCGTTCGCTCGAGTCAGTGACGACCAGCGGATACAGGCGGTCATCATCGCATTCTCGTTCGGCGCACTGCTGGAGGCGCTGGCAGGATTCGGCACACCGGTCGCGGTGACGTCGGTGATGCTGATGGCGCTCGGCTTCCGGCCGATCAAGGCGGCAGCCCTCGCGCTGACCGCCAACACCGCGCCCGTCGCCTTCGGGGCGATGGCCACCCCGATCCTGACGCTGGGCAAGGTGACCGAGCTGCCGAGCGACACGCTCGGGGCGATGGTGGGCCGGCAGACTCCGATCCTGGCGCTATTCGTGCCGTTGGCGCTGGTCGCGATCGTCGACGGGTGGCGCGGCCTCCGGGAAACCTGGCCGGTGGCGCTGGTCTGCGGCGTCGTCTTCGCGATCGGGCAGTACGCGACCTCCAACTTCATCTCGGTGCCGCTGGCCGACGTGGTCGCCTCGCTGCTGTCGGCCGCGGCGGTGGTCGGGATGGTGCGCGTCTGGCATCCGCGCCGCGAGCCGGCGCCCGCTGTCATCGCGGGCGGTGCTGCCGACAAGCCAACTGAAGATTTCGCGCAGCGGGTCGCCAAGCCCGACGATCGCTCCGAGGTCGCGCGCGCCTACGCCCCGTACGCGATCATCATCGCGGTCTTCGTGATCTGTCAGATTACCGCGGTCAAGAATCTGCTCGACAAGGCGACCTTCAAATTCCATTGGCCTGGGCTGCACATCGTCAGTCCCAAGGGAAAGCCCGTGTCGCTGACCGAGTTCACACTGAACTTGCTGACCACGCCGGGCACTCAGATGCTCGTCGCGGGCGTGCTCACGATGATCGTGCTCAAGTTGTCGGTGCCTCGCGCGGTCAAGGCGTACGGCATCACGCTGGTCCAGCTGCGGTTCGCGATCGTGACCGTGATGGTAGTGCTGGCGCTGGCGTTCGTGATGAACCTGTCGGGCCAGACGATCACGCTCGGCACGTGGATGGCAGGGGCCGGCGGGGCGTTCGCGTTGCTGTCGCCGGTGCTCGGCTGGCTGGGCGTCGCCGTCACCGGTTCGGACACGTCGGCTAACTCGCTGTTCGGCGCCCTTCAGGTGACCGCCGCCAACCAGGCCGGGCTGTCCGATGTACTGATGGCCGCAACGAACAGCTCGGGCGGAGTGCTCGGCAAGATGATCTCGCCGCAGAACCTGGCGATCGCGGCGGCCGCGGTCGGCATGAACGGCAAGGAAGGCGACATCTTCCGCCGCGTCGTCGTGTGGAGCGTGGCGTTCCTGGCGCTGCTGTGCGTACTGTCGGCGCTACAGGCGTCTGTGCTGTCCTGGATGGTGCCCTGATCCCGGCTGGCGGAACCTGCTGTCGGCCAAGCTATTTCGAGTTCTTCTGGACCGCGGTCAGCGCCTCGTCCAGCGTGGGGTACAGCTCGAAGATCTGGTCGAGGCCGGTCAGCTGAATCGGACGGCTTGTCGCGGCACTGTTCGCGACGACCGCGAACTGCGCCGACTGGCTGACGTTGTTGTGCGCCGCCACCAGGGCCTGAAGGCCTGCCGAGGCAAGGAACCCGACCTCGGACAGGTCGATCACCAAACCCGTCGGCTTGGGTATCAGCGCTTCGTCGATCGCGGCTTCCAGCGCCGAGACCGTGGCCAGATCGATATCACCATCGACCCGTAGCACCGCGATCCCGTTCTGGTAGGCGAGCGCCGTGGCGATCGCTTCCTGGTCGGGCATGCTCAGAGCCTAGTCGGCGATCGCGGTCGGAGATTGGTTACTTCGCCGCTTCCGCGTCCGGCGCTGGCGCTAATGTCGGCATAGGACTCGTGCACTTCCACTGAGCGCGAGTGAAGTTGGGAGGCCGAATGTCTGAATCGACGACAGATTTCCCGATCAGTGCCGCCACACCCGCCGTCGAACTCGTCGGCGAGGGCCTGCTGCCCCAACTCGTCCATCATCTACGCCAAAACCGCACCGCTTTGCGTGAGGAATGGGCGCGACGGATCACCGAGGCCGAACTGCTGACCGCGATGTCGCCGGAGGAGATTTTCTCCGAGGCGACCACGGTGTATGACAGCTACGTCGAGGTACTGGAGACCGGTAGCGTCGAGGCGCTGCAGGACTACGCCCGCGACCTGTCGGAACGCATCATCCCGCGAGGCGTCGAGACCGACGAGGTGGTCGGGATCGTGCTGCTTCTGCGCGACGTGTTGGCACGCTCCCTGTTCGAGAAGTACCAAACCGACTTCGACCTGCTGAATCGGGTGCTGGACGCCTACGAGCCCGCAGCCAACCGCATCGCGAACACCGTGGCCGTCGGCTTCGTGCAGGAACGCGAGCGCATCATCCGCCAGCAGCAGGAGGCCATCCGCGAGCTGTCCACACCCGTGCTTCAGGTGCGCGAACAGTTGTTGATCCTGCCGATCATCGGCGTGCTGGACAGCCAGCGCGCCCGCCAGGTCACCGAGCAGCTGCTGCGGGCCATCCGCGCCAATCGCGCCAAGGTGGTCGTCATCGACATCACCGGTGTGCCCACCATCGACTCCACCGTGGCCAATCACCTGGTGCAGACGGTCGACGCGTCGGGCCTGATGGGTGCGAGCGTGATCATCACCGGCCTGTCCTCCGACATCGCGCTGACCCTGGTGACCATCGGGCTCGACCTGTCCAAGATGAACGCCGTCGGCGACCTTCAGGGCGGCATCGAAGAGGCCGAACGACTTCTCGGCTACGAAGTCACCCGCACCGGCGAACAGAACGGATGAACCGCGCTATCGCGACCTTCTCATGCCAGTACCCATTCTGAAACAGGGCACCATCCTCATTGCCTCCGTGCAGGCCGCGCTCACCGACTCCGACGCCGAGCGCTTACGCCACGATCTGATGGAACGGGTGAGCCGCTACCGCGCCCACGGCATCATCGTGGACGTCACCGCGATCGACGTGATGGATTCATTCGCCGCCCGGTCGATACGCACGATCGCCCACATGACCCGGTTGCGCGGCGCGGACACGGTGATCGTCGGGTTGCAGCCGGAGGTGGCCTTCGCGATGGTGCAACTCGGGCTGGTGTTCGACGACATGTACACGGCGCTGGACCTCGAAGAAGGTCTTGCGCTGCTGAATCGGCAGCTCGAATCGAGGAAGCCGGCGAATGGGCGCGACGGTGGCGGCTGACTTCGTAGTTGACGTCAACAACTCCGACGACATCGTCACCGCCCGCCAGGCCGGGCACGAACTGGCCCGTCAGCTCGGCTTCTCGCTGACCGATGTCACGATGATCGCGACGGCTATCTCCGAAATCGCCCGCAACATCACCAGTTACGCCGGGCGGGGCGAGGTTCGGGTAGGAGTTCAGTACCGCGACGGCCGACAGGCCCTTGTGGTCCGCGCCGAGGACGACGGCCCCGGCATCGCCGACATTGAGCGCGCGCTCGAGGACGGCTACTCGACAGGACGCGGGCTCGGCCTTGGCCTGCCTGGTGCGCGACGATTGATGGACCGGTTGGTTGTGGAATCGTCTCCCGGCAAAGGCACGATCGTCGAGATGTGGAAATGGATTCCGCCCCGTGCGTAGAAGTGGGTGGATCGGACCGATCGAGTGGGCCGCGGCGCGTCGCCCCGTACCCGGCGAGGAGGTGTGCGGCGACTTTCCGATCGCCGTCGACGTCGGCGGCACCGCCGCGCTATTCGGTGTGGCGGACGGACTGGGTCACGGCAAGGCGGCCGAGAAGGCGGCGCTGCGCGCCGACGAAGTCGTAAACCGTTACCGCGCCGAGCCCCTCGACGTGCTGCTGCAGCTGTGCCATCGGGGCCTGGCCGACACAAGGGGGGCCACAGTCACATTGGCCCGCATCGACTTCGAAACCGACACACTGAGCTGGATCGGAATCGGCAACGTCACCGCCGACCTTGTCGCCAAGAGCCCTGGCGGTGTCCAGATCCGGGCGTCTGCACTGCTGTCCGGCGGCATCGTGGGCTACCGCATCCCGCACGCGCTGGCCACGCATCAGGTTTCGATCGGCCCGGGTGACCTGCTTGTCATCGCGACCGACGGCATCCTCGAAGACCACGTTCAGGGAATCGACTTCGCCGCACCCGCCATGGCGATCGCCGAACACATCCTCAACGCCTACGGCAGGGAATCCGACGACGCGCTGGTGCTCGCCGCGCGTCACCGCGGCGTTTCGTCATGACCACCCGAAGACGACCGCGAGTGAGGATCGCAGCGAGGTACGAGCGAGGACCGGAGCGAGCGGGAGTCGAGGCATGACCATTGCCGCCGACTTCCACGCCCAGTACGTCGCCGCATTGCGGGCCTACCTGGCGGCGCAGGGCGAGGACACCCTGGCGGTCGGGCATGAGCTCGGCCGCCGCGCCCTGCAGGAACAGATCAGCATGCTGGACATCGTCGAGAACCACCACCGGGTGGTCGACGGGCCGGACTCCGGCGTCGCGCTGCAGTTTCTGCTGCAGACGCTGGCGGCACTCGACGTGGCAACGCGCGGATTCATTGACGGCACAAGACGATACGAACAACAGCGGGCCCGCGCCGACGATCTCGCCGTCCGTGACGAATTCCGCACCGCACTGGTGAATTCGCTGCAGGAGGGCTTCTTCGTCGCCGACCGCAACGGTGCGGTCATCGAGATCAACGACGCGTTCGCCGACATCACCGGCTACGGCCCCGAGGGTCTGCCCTACGCGTGGCCGCACCCGTGGATCGCCGACGACGACGGGTCCAATGCGCGACTGGGCCGACTGCTCGCGCAGGGCACCCTGGAGGGGGAGGCGGCGATCCGGCACCGAGACGGCCGCGTCGTGTGGGTGGGGACGAGCGTGAACGCGGTCACGTCGCCGAACGCCGACGAGGACACCTACGTCGGAACCATTCGCGACATCACTGCCGCGCGGGCCGCCGCCGAACGCGAGCGTGCGGTCGCGCGACTCGCCACGGCCGTCAGCGTGGCCAAGGACGTCGACGAGGTGCTGACGGCGACACTCGACGAGTGCCGCACCACGCT
>DASQCE010000489.1:0-5212 GCA_035634855.1 Mycobacterium sp. | reverse complement strand
ATTGACGCAAACCCACGAGGTCGACATGACCAGGATCGTGGCGTTGCGGGCCAGGGCGAAGAACAAGTTCGCCGAACGCGAAGGCGTCAACCTGACGTATCTGCCGTTCTTCGCCCGCGCGGCGATCGACGCGCTGAAGACACATCCGAACGTCAATGCCAGCTACAACGAGGAAACCAAGGAGATCACCTACTACGACGCGGAGCACCTCGGCTTCGCGGTCGACACCGACCAGGGTCTGCTGTCGCCAGTGATCCACAACGCGGGCGACCTGTCGCTGGCCGGGTTGGCGCGCGCGATCGCCGACATCGCCGCGCGGGCCCGCTCCGGCGACCTGAAGCCCGACGAGTCGTCCGGCGGGACGTTCACCATCACCAACATCGGCAGCCAGGGCGCGCTGTTCGACACCCCGATCCTGGTCCCGCCGCAGGCGGCGATGCTGGGCACCGGTGCGATCGTCAAGCGTCCACGGGTGATCGTCGACGAATTGGGCAACGAATCGATCGGCGTTCGCTCGGTGTGTTACCTGCCGCTGACCTATGACCACAGGCTGATCGACGGCGCCGACGCCGGCCGCTTCCTGACCACCATCAAGCGGCGGCTGGAAGAGGGTGCGTTCGAGGCCGACTTGGGACTGTAGACAACCGTGGCCAACGCCGTCATTGCGATTGCGGGGTCTTCGGGTCTGATCGGCTCGGCATTGGTCTACGCGTTGCGGGCCACCGACCGCCGGGTGCTGCGGATCGTGCGGCGGGCTCCGTCGAACGCCGACGAGGTGTTCTGGAACCCCGACGCCGGCGAGTTCGACCCGAGCGCGCTGGACGGTGTCGACGCTGTGGTGAACCTGTGCGGCGTCAACGTCGGCGAGAAGCGGTGGTCGGGCGCGTTCAAGCAAATCCTGCGAGACAGTCGCATCGGCCCGACCGAGGTGTTGTCCGCAGCGGTGGTCGAGGCAGGCGTTCCCACGCTGATAAACGCCAGCGCGGTCGGCTACTACGGCGACACGAATGGCGAAACCGTCGACGAAACCGTGCCTGCCGGTGAAGGTTTCATGGCCCAGCTCTGTGAGGACTGGGAGGCTGCCACCTCGTTCGCTGCGCACGACGGCACCCGGGTGGTGCTGGTGCGCAGCGGGCTGGTGTTGTCGCCGTCCGGCGGGATTCTGGGCAGGATCAAGCCGCTGTTCTCGTTCGGGCTTGGCGCACGGCTGGGTAACGGGCGCCAGTACATGCCTTGGATCAGTCTCGAGGACGAGGTGCGAGCGTTGCTGTTCGCGATCTCGCACGACGATGTGTCGGGCCCCGTAAACCTGACCGGGCCTGCGCCGGTAACAAACGCCGAGTTCACCGCCGCGCTGGGCCGCACCGTGAACCGGCCCACCCCGTTGATCGTGCCCGGTTTTGCCTTACGCACGCTGCTGGGCGAGTTCGCGGAGGAGGGCCTGCTCGGCGGGCAGCGCGCGATCCCGGCGGTGCTGGAGCGCGCAGGGTTTGTGTTCCACCACAACACCATCGGCGAGGCGCTGGCCTTCGCTACCGCGCCGAAGGACACATGACTGGGAGTAGCGTTCATGCCATGGCGGCATCGATCCGGTCGACGACAACGCCAATCGACGTTCGGCGGCTCGGCGCCGTCGACTACCAGGCGGCCTGGCAACTGCAGCGCGAGCTTGCCGACGCGCGTGTCGCAGGCGGTCCGGACACCCTGCTGCTGCTGGAGCACCCGTCGGTGTACACCGCGGGCCGCCGCACACTGCCGGACGAGCGCCCGGTCGACAACACCCCCGTCGTCGATACCGACCGCGGCGGCAAGATCACCTGGCACGGGCCCGGCCAGCTGGTCGGCTATCCGATCATCGGACTGGCCGAACCGCTCGATGTGGTGAATTTTGTTCGGCGCCTCGAAGAATCGATGATCAAGGTGTGCGCCGGGCTGGGCCTGGAAGCCGGACGCATCGAGGGCCGCTCCGGGGTGTGGGTGCCATCGGACGGGCGGCGTCCGGCGCGCAAGATCGGCGCCATTGGCATCCGGGTTTCGCGCGCGACGACGCTGCACGGCTTCGCCCTCAACTGCGACTGCGACCTGGACGCTTTCTCGGCAATAGTGCCGTGCGGCATCTCCGATGCAGGTGTGACCTCGCTGACCGCGGAACTCGGCCGCCCGGTATCGGTGGCCGACGTGATGGCCCCGGTGGCCGACGCCGTGTGTGACGCGCTCGACGGCCGCCTGGTAGTAGCGTTGACGCAGTGACAGTCACTCCTGGGTTCAATGTTGCCGGCCATGCGGCCCCAGAAGGCCGTAAACTTCTGCGTCTCGAGGTCCGCAACTCCGAGACGCCCATCGAGCGCAAGCCGCCGTGGATCAAGACCCGCGCCAAGATGGGCCCGGAATACAAGGAGCTCAAGGCGCTGGTCCGGCGCGAGGGACTGCACACCGTGTGCGAGGAAGCCGGCTGCCCGAACATCTTCGAGTGCTGGGAAGACCGCGAGGCCACCTTCCTGATCGGCGGCGAGCAGTGCACCCGTCGCTGCGACTTCTGCCAGATCGACACCGGTAAACCCGCCGAGCTCGACCGCGACGAGCCGCGTCGGGTCGCCGAGAGCGTGCAGGCGATGGGGCTGCGCTACTCCACTGTCACCGGGGTGGCGCGCGACGATCTGCCCGACGGCGGGGCGTGGCTGTACGCCGAAACCGTGCGGGCGATCAAGAAGCTCAACCCGAACACCGGCGTCGAGTTGCTGATCCCGGACTTCAACGGCGCGCCCGCGCTGCTGGAGCAGGTCTTCGAGGTACGCCCAGAAGTGTTGGCGCACAACGTCGAAACGGTGCCGCGCATCTTCAAACGGATCCGGCCCGCGTTCCGCTACGAACGCAGCCTCTCCGTGCTCACCGCGGCCCGCGAATACGGCCTTGTCACCAAGTCCAACCTCATCCTCGGCATGGGCGAGACACCCGACGAGGTGCGCACCGCGCTTCGCGATCTGCACGACGCCGGCTGCGACATCGTCACCATCACCCAGTACCTACGGCCGTCGCTGCGCCACCACCCGGTCGAGCGCTGGGTCAAGCCCGAGGAGTTCGTCGAGCACGAGCAGTTCGCCAACGGCCTCGGCTTTGCCGGAGTGCTGGCCGGCCCGCTGGTGCGGTCGTCGTATCGGGCGGGCAGGCTGTACGCCCAGACCGTCGCGTCTCGGCCCGCCGGAGCCGCAGCGGCGGCGACATCAGCCGCCGTATCCTGAACTAATGGCGAAACCCCGTGATCCCGCTGCCGCGAAGGCCGCCAAGGCCGAGGCGAAGGCGGCCCGCAAGGCGGCCTCCAAGCAGCGCCGCAGCCAGTTGTGGCAGGCGTTCCAGATCCAGCGCAAGGAGGACAAGCGCCTGCTGCCCTACATGATCGGCGCGTTCGTGCTGATCGTGGGCGCCTCCGTGGCGTTCGGGATCCTCTCCGGCGGCCTCACCGGATACATGATGATCCCCCTCGGCGCGGTGCTCGGCGCTCTGGTGGCCTTCATCATCTTCGGCCGGCGCGCGCAGAAGTCGGTCTACCGCAAGGCCGATGGGCAGACCGGGGCCGCGGCGTGGGCTCTGGACAACCTGCGCGGCAAGTGGCGGGTCACCCCCGGCGTCGCCGCCACCGGCCACTTCGATGCGGTGCATCGGGTGATCGGGCGTCCCGGCGTGATCTTCGTCGGCGAAGGGTCGGCGGTCCGCGTCAAACCGCTTCTGGCTCAGGAAAAGAAGCGCACCGCCAGGCTGATCGGCGATATCCCGATCTACGACGTCATGGTCGGCAACGGCGAGGGCGAGGTGCCGCTGGCCAAGCTGGAACGTCACCTGAACAAGCTGCCCGCGAATATCACGGTTAAGCAGATGGACTCGCTGGAGTCGCGGCTGGCTGCGCTTGGCACCAAGGCCGGACCGGCCGCGATGCCCAAGGGCCCGCTGCCGGCACAGGCCAAGATGCGTAACGTGCAGCGCACCGTCCGCAGGCGCTGACTATCGGCGCACGACCGCGGTATTGGTCACCTTGTCCTGCAGTCCTCGCAGGTCGGCGTCGGTGATCAGCGCCGGGATGATCACCGCGATCAGCACTCCCCGCACCAGGGCCCGGCCGAATCCGACGTGCTGACGGCCGTCGACGGGCACCACCATAAGCCCCACTGCGAACTGGCCGGGAGTGAACCCGAACAGACGCACCGACACCGCCCCCAGCACGAACCAGACGATCAGGATTGCGGTGGACAGCGTGGCCATCGACACCAGTCCGAATGTCATCGCCAGGGCTGCCAGCCCATAGGCGATCATCCAGTCGACGAACAGCGCGGCGATTCGCCTGCCCATCCGGGCAAGGGACCGGGGACCGGTCTGCGGCAGACCGAGCCGTTGGCCCGGATAGTCATTGGGTGCTTCGTCCGGGCTGCCCGAGTCCGGTCCGGGACCCGACAGCCAGGACCCGATTGCGCGGGCCATACTGTCAGGATAAGCGGGGCCTACCCGGCCTCCCCGGCCGCCGCCGCAGGCAAATTGCGTAACTTCAGCGCAACATGCGGTTGACGACCGTGCAACATCGTGTCCATAGCGTCAACCCGCGGGTTACCAGAACTAAGGAGAGTACTCAGTGGCAGAAAAGACGCCCGACGACATCATCAAGCAGATCAAGGACGAGGACGTCGAGTACGTCGACATTCGGTTCTGCGACCTGCCCGGCGTCGTCCAGCACTTCTCGGTCCCGGCCTCGGTGTTCGACGACAGCGTGTTCGAGGACGGGCTGGCGTTCGACGGCTCGTCGGTACGCGGATTCCAGTCGATCCACGAATCCGACATGATGCTGCTGCCCGACCCCGAGACCGCGCGCATCGACCCATTCCGCGCTGCCAAGACGCTGAACCTCAACTTCTTCGTGCACGATCCGTTCACCCGCGAGGCGTACTCCCGCGATCCGCGCAACGTGGCCCGCAAGGCGGAGAACTACCTGGCCAGCACGGGCATCGCCGACACCGCCTACTTCGGCGCCGAGGCGGAGTTCTACATCTTCGACTCGGTGTCGTTCGACTCGCGGATGAACGGCACGTTCTACGAGATCGACTCCGAGGCCGGCTGGTGGAACACCGGTGAGCCCGTCGAGTCCGATGGCAGCGCCAACCGCGGCTACAAGGTGCGCCCCAAGGGCGGCTACTTCCCCGTCGCGCCGTATGACCACTTCGTCGACCTG
>DASQCE010000488.1:0-13056 GCA_035634855.1 Mycobacterium sp. | reverse complement strand
TCCCCTGCGACGTCCGGGGCGCCGCTGGATATCGGCCTCGGTGAGACCCAGACCAGCAGATCCTGGACACCGTCGTTGTAGACGACGCTGTTAGGAGTGTCGCCAACGACGTCGAAGTAGATCTTGCCGGGGATTCCGCCGCCAATGATCCGATAGTTCTGCCCGCTCTCAGCGCGGGCGTTGAACAACGCAGCTAGGGGAACGCCCCCGTCGTTGGTCACGTTTGCTTCATACAACCGGCCGTTGTGGAACACGGCGTCCGAACTCGGTCTCAGCCCTTGCACCGTGTAAGTGATCATCGGGTTGCCGTAGACATCGTTCAGTGACTCCGGCTGGCCGTATAGCTTGATGTTGTTGGCCGCCGACGCCGGCACCGCCGTGCTGGCCGCCATGCCGATCGCAACCGCGGCGACGCCAACAGGTGTCACAAGTTTTCGGATCTTCACCTTGACTCCCTTCTGTGTCCACGCTGTGTCCAGCGCGAACGTTACCTCCCCGGATCAATGTGCAAACGCAAACTACCGCAATCGAACGCTCCGTAACACGAGACACCGTTGACGCGATTACAACTGCAATAACAAAAACCTCATCAGTCACAACCGTTGCGGAGGACGCGTGCAACGCCGATGGAAAGCCGCTGCCGGCGCGATGGCGCTCGCGGTCGCGGCGGCGTTGGGCGGGGTGTCTCCGGCGGCTTCGCGGGCTGAGCCCGCGGCGGCGTCCAAGGATTTCTCGAAGCCGGCGATCGTGATTCTGGGGTACGGGCTCAATCCCGACGGCACGATGCGCACGATTCTGCGCCGACGTGTGCTCACCGGAATCACGGTCGCGCAGTTCTTCCCGCAGTCGCCGATCATCGTGACCGGAGGCAACCCACAGAACGGCAAGACCGAAGCGGGGCAGATGCGGAACATGCTGATGCTGCTCGGTTTCCCGGCGAACCGAATCATTGTGGAGGACAAGGCCAATAGCACGGTGCAGAACGCGCAGTTCTCGGTGCCGTTGGCGAAGCAGGCCGGTACCTCGGGGATCATCCTGGTGACGTCGACGACGCATCAGGGCCGTGCCGACGGGGACTTCGCCGATGCGGGCGGCAACCTTCTGGCGACGGTGAGCTATCCCGATGGGAACCCGTCGGTCAACGTCGCCCAGTTCGCGCATGACGCCATAAGCCCGTTCGTCAACGTCGGCTAGCCCATGTCAGGTCGTCGGCACGCCTGGCGCCGGCTTGGTACCGAAGGCAGCGAATACCGCTAACGGATCCAGGTAGTCGCGCCAATGCACGATCTTGCGGTCCTTGACCGTGATGACCGAGATGAATCGGTTGACGTATGGCGCACCGGTGCGCACAACCGTGCCGTGCATGGTGTACTCCAGGACCACCACACACTGATCGGAGTCGTAATAGCGGTGCACGTCGCTGCTGCCCGACTGAACGATGGACTCGCCGTAATCGGAATACAACTCCGCCAGCGCCTCGCGCCCGACGATCCGGCGCGGGTAGTCCGGGACCGTGATGATGTATTCGACCACCACATCGTCGGCGTGCATATCAAAGAAGTTGTCGCCATCGACCAGGCCGTGTAGTGCTTCGGCGACCACTTTGAAGTAGGGCCGCATCGCGGCATACTTCGCCATGTCTCGCGCCGTCATGGACGCCTCCTGTTTCCGCTGTGCACCTTGACTCTAAAGGCCGACCCGACAGGTTCAGTTCGCTCGACGCGTGCGCAGCTGCCATATCGTGACGCGGCCCGGCGTACTGTTCGGCCGTGCACGTCGACGTGATGACGGTTCCGCAGCCGCTGGACAAGGTGGACGACCTCGCTCGGCGTACGCAGGCCGCGGGCTTCTCCGGTCTGCTGTTCACCGAAACGGGTCGGACCGCCTATCTCAACGCCGCGGTGGCATCGCAGGCGGCGGCCGGCCTTGAACTGTTGACCGGCGTCGCGGTGGCGTTTCCGCGAAGTCCGTTCGTGACAGCGGCGACGGCATGGGAACTGCAGGAGGCGACGGGCGGGAAGTTTCGGCTGGGGCTTGGTACGCAGGTGCGCACTCATGTCGTGCGGCGGTATGGCACGGCGTTTGAGCGGCCGGGTCCGCGGTTGCGTGACTATGTGCGGGCGGTGAAGGCATGTTTCGCAGCATTTCGTACGGGGACGCTCGATCATCACGGCGAGTTCTATGACTTGGACTTCATCAGTCCGCAGTGGAGCGCGGGGCCGATCGACGCGCCGGATCCGAAAGTCGATGTGGCGGCGGTGAATCCGTGGATGCTGCGGATGGCCGGCGAGGTAGCGGACGGGGTGCATGTCCATCCGCTGGGCGAGCCGGGCTATCTGGCGCGTCATGTGATGCCGAATGTGGCTGAGGGAGCGGCGAAGTCGGGGCGCGCGGCGTCGGACGTTGCGGTGATTGTGCCGGTGATGACGATCGTGGGCGACAGCGACGAGGAACGCCACAATGAGCGGGAGCTGGTGCGGGCGAGCATGAGCTTCTACGGAAGTACGCCGAACTACGCGTTCATCTGGGACGAGGCTGGCTTTGAGGGGACGACCGCCCGCATCCGGGAGAGGCAGAAGGCTGGCGACTTCAAGGGAATGGCGGCCCAGATCACCGACGAACACATCGCGACCTTCGCCACCGAGTCGACATGGGACGGCTTGGCCGACGCGCTGATCGAGAAGTACGAGGGAATCGCGACGCGCATCGTCCTATACAACGCGCTCGGCGATCACGAGCGCTTCGAGCGATATGGCGTCGTCGCGCGATCTATATTCGCGCTGCGCGAACATTAGACACCAATTTCTCACGGGCCAGCCCGTGCGGCCATGCACACAACATCCGTTTGCCGGAGCGGGATGCTATTGCGCGGTACCGATGACAAAGGCGTCGATGTTCTCGTCGTAACCGACCGTTTCATCCACGAAAAGTTCCCCAACCGTGTGGCCATCCTCCGCGACCGCAAGGAATGTGAATTCCTCCTCGTCGTATCTCACCGACCCTTGCACGAACATCGCCGCGACCTCGTGCCCATCCGCTCCGAAAACGACAAGCTTCAACCCTCCGGCATCCTTGAGGTACTGCGCCGCTTCGGCACGTGTCGTGACCATCGCTACGATTCCTCTCTGCTGGTGGCTTTGGTTGCACAGAGTATCCCGAAACCAAACGTCGCCCGGGCCGTGCTCGCAGCTTCGCGTCAGACCCGGATGCGACGATGCCACTATGCCGCACGACTGGTTCTCGAAACTCACCGGTTTCCGGGAAGAGAGCTACCAGCTCACCCGGAGCCAACTCGACATTGAAGGCGATGAGCTGGTCTCGACGGTCAACGGCAAGCGCTATGGCGCCGGGAGCCTTTCATTGCCGACATTGGCCGAATTGCGCAACCGGGTCGACGTCCCTCGTGACAAGCGCAGCACCGTGCGGGGTGTCACCGGAGAGGCGCGGGCCATGCACGCGGACCCCGAACTGGAGGGAGCGCTGTTTCAGGTCGCCTCGCAGTTCAACCTGCTGGAGATGGCGGGGCCGAGCGTCAGCCCCGAGGACGGGGTGACGCGTTACGGCGGTGACCACACGCAGGGGCCGGCGTGCGCGATCGCGGCTGGCGGTCGGACTGCACCGCGATGTCGAGGTCACCGATGTGCGCGAAGGCGCACGACGCCACGTCTCGCAGGCGTTTTGTTCGGCGCTACCGGTCGCGTACGGAAGCGGTCGGCAGTCGGCGTGGGAGCCGTTTGCGCGACTCGTGTTGGAGGCGACCTATGAGGCGACTCTGTCGGCAGCGGTCGAACAATCGCTGGCTGGGAGGTCGAATACCGTGCTGCTGACGCGCGTGGGCGGCGGGGTATTCGGCAACGCCGATGCATGGATCGATGACGCGATCGTGCGGGCGCCGACGCTCGTGGAGCATGCCGGAGTGGATATCCGGCTGGTTAGTTATGGTCAAGTGCACCAGTTGTTTCGAGCGATCACCGAGCGATTCGGTGGATAACGGTCAGCGCTGGCCGCACGACGAGATACTCCACGCCTGGTGGGTGCAACCAGGACGTCTACTTGCCGGCGAGTATCCGGGCGCAACTACGCCAGCGAAAGCCCGCGAAAAGATCCGTCCGCTCATCGACGCGGGAGTCGACTCAATCGTGGATCTGACGACAGCTGACGACCACCTCGCCTCGTACCGAGAGGCGCTTGAACTCGCGGCGACGCAGGCCGGACGACAGATACATCACTTCGCCCATCCCATTCCGGACATGAGTGTTATCGACCAGGACGGCTACGACCGAATCCTTGCGCGCATTCGAGACGAAACAAACAGTGGCGGAGTGGTTTACCTTCACTGCTGGGGCGGGAAGGGCCGCACCTGCACCGTAGTCGGATGCCTCCTCATTGACGACGGACTCGACTATGAGTCCGCAATCGCTCGCATTGCCGAGTTGCGGGCCGGGACGCGCAAGGCCCTCGAGGTGTGCCCGGAGTCGCTGTCTCAGCATCGGCTGCTGTGGGAGCGCGCGGCAAAGCGGATTCACCGCCTGTAGACGGCTCGCTATGCGTGTTTACTCTGGACGGCGCTCACCAGAACATCGGACCGACGGTGCCGGGCAGATACTTTCGCGGCGCGCCCTGTGCTCGTCATCGTCGGCTCCGAGGTGTGGTGCCCGTCGTCGTGTCGCACGGGTCGTTGATGCGATTGTCGCGCAACGTGATCAGCAGAACACCCGAATCCATATCGAGAGTGGCCGGTCAGGGGAAGGATGAGTCCAGAGGAGGCAGAACCCATGACTTACACACCCGCACAGTTACAGGAGCGAACCCTGCACCGCCGCGCCATCGAAGCCGCCATCTGGGGCATGCCAGCGGTGAACTACGACGCGATGTACCAGGCCCTGCTGCGCGACGCCAAGGGTGCCTCGAACCAAATCGTGTACTGGTCACGGCTGCTGGACTGGAAAAACCAGACACTGACCCCCAACCCCGACGCGATCTATCTAATGCCGTTCTACGACACCACCAACGGGCCGGTGGTCCTCGAAATCCCTCCTGCCGACGACGGTTCGATCACCGGCTCCGTCGACGACGCTTGGCAGTGCGCGATCGCCGACGTCGGTCCGGCGGGCATCGACGAGGGTAGCGGTGGAAGGTTTCTGATCTTGCCGCCAGATCATCAGAGTTCGGTACCCGACGGCTACCTCCCTATGGCGTCACCAACCTTCTGCGGTTACGCCCTGCTGCGTTCCAATCTCGGCAGTGGGAGCGAGTCCGACATCGCGAAGGCCGTCGCCTACGGCAAGCGGGTGAAGTTCTACCCCCTGGCCGACGGGCACGACGCGGCACAGACCACGTTCGTCGACGCCGCCGACGTCTTGTTCGACGCCGCGATCCCCTACGACTCCTCCTTCTTCGAGGCTCTCGATCGCAGAGTCCAGTCGGAACCTTGGCTGACCCGCGACAAAGCCATGATTGACACGCTCAAGAGCATCGGCATCGAGAAGGGCCGATCCTTCGCGCCCGACACCGCCACCACGACCGCACTGACCGACGCCATGCAGGAAGCGCACGCCTGGCTCGACATCAGCTACGAGGAGGTCTTCGCCGGGACGTTCTATGACGACGCCCGATGGGCACTGCCTGCGCCACCAGAATTCGTCGAGGCGACGACGACCGGCTTCGGCAATCCCGACTCCTATCCCGTCGACTACCGAGGTGTCGCGTACTCCTTCGCGTTCTTCAGCGCCAAACATTTGGGGAGCGGGCAGTTCTACCTGATGACCATCAAAGACAAGAACGGCGACGACCTCGACGGAGCGGCGACCTACCGGCTCGCGGTACCCCCGAACGTGCCGGTGAGTCTGTACTGGTCGGCGACCGCGTACAGTCGCGCTACCCATACCCTCATGCGGGACATGCCGTGGGCCAGTCGATCCTCGAACACACCCGGTCTGCAGGCCGAGGACGATGGGTCAGTGATTCTGTTCTTCGGCCCCGAACCGCCGGACGGACACGAGAGCAACTGGGTCCCCACGCAGAAGGACGGTCAGTTCGAGGTCCTCTGCCGCTTCTACGGCCCGGATAAGGCCTTCTTCGACAAAACCTGGCGGCTGCCCGACATCGAACGCGTCCAGTGAACGGTCAGCTTGGTTGATCGCGCAGACGCAGGGCCGGACGATTCTGTGTCTCCAATAGTCCGCATTTGAGGCCCGCCATGGTGGGCACGTTGCCCCGACGCACTCCGCGCCGCCGTGAGCTCATCCACCTCTTCGTGCAGCTTGTCCATCAGGGCACTCCGGTAGGTCTCCGCGGGCAAGCTTGTTACGCGCGGTGTGCGACCGATTGCCGAATGATGTCAGGGATCTTGTCCGAACGAGTTTGCCCACGGCGTCCCTCCCCCTCGCAACAATGCGGTAGTGCAGTTATGCTGCGCGGCGGTGACATCGAGGGCCGGCCGTGCAACGTGAAGCCTTCGACCCGCTTCTGCTTGGGCAGCGTCTGGTGGCGCTCCTCGAAACCGGCCTGCGCACTGCGACCTACAAGCTGGCGACGTTGATGGCCCTTCTCGAGCACTGCATCGAAAACCTGCCGCAGCGAGCTGACGACACGCTGCGGGTGCCATTACAGGAACTGGCACATCGGGTGCTGGAAATCTACTGGCGGCAGGTTCGGCCGTTTGACGGACACGAGCTGCGGCAGTCGACGCAGTCTCCCGCGCGAATCCTGATCGCCACCAACCAGTTACGTGCGGCCGCAGGCCGAGCCACCGTTTCGGTCGACGTCGCGCGATGGCGCGCGCCTGCGGCATACCAGACGGCGATCGACGAGATCACGCTGTGCCTGGCGCAGCAGCCCTGCACGACCATGTGTCGCGGTCGACCCTGCGTGCGAACGGCGACGCGATCGAACTCAATCCCGGCGTCGCCCACGGGCTCGCTCGACTGGCGGGGCTCCTCAAGCCTGCGCTGGAGATCATGTGGGTCGAGGATCTCCGCCGGATGAACAAGTTCCTCGACGCCGAAGTTCCCGACGTGGCGGGGCATCTGTACGGGCGAGAACGAACCGCGTTGGCTGTAGTACGTGCGCCGTTCAAAGAGGCGTTCGGCCCGCACTGCTTCTACTGCGGGACGCATCTGCCGGCGAACAATCCGATCGACCACGTGCTTCCGTGGTCGCTGCGGCGCGCGGCATCTATCGTGGTCAACCGGCTGGTGTGCCGACGTGGTCGGGATACAAGACGATCGAACGACTGGACTTTAGCTTCCCGCCGTCGTGGATCAGCTCCAAAGACGGTGAATACTAACCCTACCCAGTCGTGCCACGCCTTCGTCGAGAGTCGCTGAGGGAGCCATGGCCTGAACCCGATCGCGGCGAGGGCATAATCGTCACCCACAATAGGATCGCTCCAGCGAATCTGGCTGGGGGTTGGGCAGTTCGTATCCCGACCGTGTCCCGAACCGGCTGCAGGACGTTCGCCATCCAACAGAGCGGTGGGGAGGCGACGATGTTCAGCGCCGTGTCGTGGGATCCGGGCGTAACGAAGGACTAGTCGAGATGGGCGGTGACCGCCACCACGTTGCGCATTGGGGCATCATCTTCCGGAGTCGACAGACCATAATCTTCGAACAGGCTGACGCGAGACTGCTCGGCAACGCTCCAGCCTTGGGCAGTAAGGTAATTCCGCACTGAGTGACGCTCGCCGCTGTAGACGAGTTGGGTCGTATCGATGTCGATACCATTGACCCGCCAACGAACGTCGGTGACCGTTCGTCGACTCACTTCGTCGCGAGGATCGGGGTGATGCTCGGTGGCAAGTCGCGATCGCGGAGCGCTCAGGGTCGTAATGGTGTCGAACAGTTGGTCCTGGGCGTCCGGCGGGAGATACATCAACAACCCTTCCGCGCTCCATGCCGTCGGCCGTGATCCGTCAAATCCGCTGCCGCGCAGCGCTGTCGCCCAATCATCACGAAGATCGCACGCGACTGGCCGGTGGGTTGCCGGCGGTGCCACGCCCAGCCCGGAGAAAACACCCGCCTTAAAGGCAAGAACGCTCGGTAGATCCACTTCATAGATGACCGTACCGTGCGGCCACGGCAATCTGTAGGCGCGCGAATCCAGGCCGGCGGCCAGTATCACGACTTGGCGGATACCCGAATTCGTGGCGGCGGCGAAAAACTCGTCGAAGAACCGGGTACGCACGGCGAACGAATCGATCACGGGTTGCAGCCGCAAGTCACTGCCGAGTCCGGCGTCTGCCGGGGGCGTTCCGAGTTGCACCATGCGGCTGAGGGATTCAATGCCGACCGCCTCAACCAGTGGTGCCGCCCACGGGTCGTTGATGATGGCGTGTGGTTGTCGGGTCGCCACGGCCCGCGCCGCGGCAACCATCGTGGCTGTTGTTCCTACGCTGGATCGGAGGTCCCAGCTGTCGTGATCAGTACGGGTCATTTCATTTCCTGCTCAGTTAAACCGCCTTGCGACACAGGTTCCGGTCGAAAGGCACACTGAAAGTCTTCGCCTCGAGACTCAGAACTTCCTGAGCGGCTGCGTAGGATTCGCCGCGAGAATGTGGCAATTCGCGGCACAGGTCGGGTCGATCGCGTTGCTGGAGCTGCGGGCTTGACGACTTACACCCCGGGATGTCTACAGCAGAAGCTGCGGCCCTTGAAAGGACGTCTCAGTCTGTGATCGCGGTCACATAGGTGAATGAACCGAAATCCGCTGTCTCATCGGCAGATCCCGCTAAGGTCTGCCCGTACTCAGCGAACAGTTCGGCCATCGTGGTTTGATCCGTCTTCCAACCGCGGGCATTGAGATAGTCCGCGACATCGTGGCGGTCCCCGAAATACCACAGGTCGGTCATCTCAATATCGAAGCCATGGGCGCGCCATCGGTCGACGGTTTCGTGCATACGATCCTGCATCGCTGTTGCAGCGCCCTCCCGCCCCGGCATGTTCTCCGCGATGAACCGGCTTCCCGGCGCGCTGAGCGAAGTGATGTTGTCAAGCAACCGGTCCTGAGCGTCGCTGGGCAGGAACGCCAGTAGCCCCTCGGCGCTCCAGGCCGTCGCGGCGGCAGCGTCGAACCCCGCAGTGCGCAGGGCCGCCGGCCAGTCCTGCCGCAGGTCGATGGCAACGGTGCGGAGCCCGACGGTGGGTTCAGCACCCATTTCGTGCAGCTTCCGTGTCTTCCATTCGATGACTGCCGGTTGATCGATCTCGAAGACCGTGGTGCCTGACGTCCAGGGTAGGCGGTAGGCGCGTGCATCCAGACCGGAGGCCAGGATGACCACCTGGCGCACGCCCGCCGCGCCCGCGTCGGCGAAGTAGTCGTCGATCAGACGGGTGCGCACAGCCATCATCCCGGTCATGCGTGCCATACCGAAGCCGGCGCCCTCGTCCACCGCATCGGGGTCGAGCTCGCCGCTGGCGAGACGAGTGAAGAAGTCAACTCCGACCGCGCGCACCAGCGGCTCAGCGAATGGGTCGTTGATCAGCGCGTCGGGTGCTCGGCTCGCCAGCGCGCGTCCCACCGCCACGCCGGTAGCGGTGGCGCCGACGCTGGTTGCCAGATCCCAAGTGTCGTCATCTGATCGGGCCATGTCGTCACCTCTGTCGTCTCGTGCCGCCAAGACTGACGGTTGCACCGCCGGCGACTGTACGCGCCGAAGCTGGATGTCGGCTGCGCTGTGGCGCCCCACGACACGTCTACGGAAGGAGACGTAACGTGGCGAAATAGCGGCAGGCTCAGAGCCGATGGAAGGCGTGGCAATTGTCCGCTCGAGACGACCACCGATACGCGACGTCCTCTATCCCTTGCAGAGCAGCTCGATAACAGGCCGATCACCCCCGAGCGGTCGCGGAGGATAGACCCGGCAGGCCTATCGGGCCCTAGATCTACGTCTAAGCGGGCGGGCGAAAAAGCCGGTCGAGCTCGTCAGAGGCGATAACGCCGGTGGCCAGCGCCAGCTCTCGCACGTCGCCGCCGCCCGCGAGTGCCGTCGCAGCGAGTTCGCTGGCCCGCGCGTAGCCGAGCACCGGGATGAGCGCGGTCACCATCCCAACGCTGCGGGCTGAAACACCCAGCAGACGCTCGCGATTGACTTCAATCCCCTCGACGCAGTGGGTTCGCAGGGTGTCAAACGCCTTGTCCATCCAGCCGATCGACTGCAGCAGGCTGTGGCAGATGATGGGCTCGAATGCGTTGAGCTGCAACTGCCCCGCCTCGGCGGCCAGGGTGACGGTGAGATCGGTGCCGAGGACGGCAAACGCCACCTGGTTGACCATCTCCGGAATTACCGGGTTTACCTTGCCGGGCATGATGCTGGATCCGGCCTGCCTTGCGGGCAGCCGCAACTCCCCCAGACCGGCCTGTGGTCCCGACGACAGCAGCCGCAGGTCGTTACAGATCTTCGAGACCTTTACGGCGGTCCGCTTGAGGACACCGGACAGATTGAGAAAAGAGCCGGTGTCCGACGTCGCCTCGACCAGGTCGGTTGCGGTGACGACCGGCAGCCCGGTGATCTCGCGCAGATGGCGGGCGACCGCCTCGGCGTAGCCGGGCGCGCTGGTGATGCCCGTCCCGATTGCCGTTGCCCCAAGGTTGATTTCGCACAGCAGCCCGCGGGCGTCGGCGATCCGAGCCTGCTCCTCATGCACCGTAGCGCGCCACGCGCCGAACTCCTGTCCCACCGTCATGTGCACCGCGTCCTGCAGCTGGGTGCGTCCGATCTTCGGAATTCCTGCGAACCCTTCGGCCTTGGCACCGAACGAATCACTGAGCCGCGCCAATGCGGCCGTCAGCCGTTCTAGCGCCCGAATCAGGGCCAGCTTGACTGCTGTCGGGTACACATCGTTGGTGGACTGCCCCCGGTTGACGTGATCGTTGGGGTGCAGTTTGTGATAGTCGCCCAACGGGTGGCCGAGGAGCTCCAACGCCCTGTTGGCGATCACCTCGTTGGCGTTCATGTTCGTCGAGGTGCCCGCTCCGCCCTGCACGACATCCACGACGAACTGGTCGTCCAAGCCTCCGCGCATCACGTCCGCGCACGCCCGGTCGATAGCGTCAGCGCGTTCCAAGCTCAGCACGCCGAGTTCCCGATTAGCCCGTGCTGCAGCCTGTTTCACAGCGCCGAGCGCTTCGATCAATGGGCGATGCTGAGCCAGCGTGACGCCGCTGATGGGGAAGTTCTCCACGGCACGGGCGGTGTGGATACCCCAGTACACGCCGGCCGGAATCATCCGGGCTCCGAGCAGATCGTGCTCGACGCGCGCATCAGCGCTCATCAGCCGCACCGGGTTTCGTCGCGAACACGTCGAGCGCGGTCCACGCCAGCGCGATGGCGCCGTCACGGATGGCGCGCTCTGCCCGCTCCCCCACACAGTGGTCGGCGAACTCCCGCTGGTGGTTGAGCGCAGGCAGCGAATCGATCCCGATATAGGGATGGATCGCGGGTACCGCCTGGGAGACGTTGCCCATGTCGGTCGACGCACGGTTCATCCGGCCCGCCTGTTCTCCGGCAGCGAAGTTTCGGCCCAGCGCCGCAGCATTGGAGCGGTATGCCTGCAGCGCCCGTTCGTCGGTGCGGAATTCCGCGTACGGCTTGCTCTCGGGCGTGATGGACACTTCGCATCCGCTGGCCAGCGCACCGGCTTCGAAGCAGCGAAACACCTTCTGCTCCACCGCTTCCAGTTCATCGAGCGATTCGGCGCGGGCGTACCACCGGCCGCGGGTGCGCTCGGGAATCGCGTTGGGCGCCTCGCCTCCATCGGTCACGATGCCGTGCACGCGCACGCTCGCGGGGAGTTGCTGGCGTAGCAGACCAAGTGCCACCTGCGCGATGGTGAACGCGTCGGCGGCGTTGCGTCCGTGCTCGGGGTAGGCAGCGGCGTGCGCGGACTTGCCGGTGAAGACGATCTCGGAGTGCGACACCGCGAACGGCCGCGCCTCGGCGACGTCGACGGGTGCCGGATGCGCCATCATCGCCAGGTCGAGGCCCGTGAACGCGCCGCGGTCGAGCATCTCGATCTTGCCGCCGCCGCCTTCCTCCGCGGGCGTGCCGAACACCTCGACCGTCAGGCCGGCCTCATCGGCCACGTCGGCGAGGGCCAGCGCCGCGCCGACCGAGATCGCCGCGATCAGGTTGTGGCCGCAGGCATGGCCAAGCCCCGGTAGGGCGTCGTACTCCGCGCACAGGCCGACCCGTACGGGCCCGTCACCGATGCGGGCGTGAAAGGCGGTGTCGAGTCCGAGATACGGTGCGGTGACGTCGAATCCACCGTCACCAAGCCGCCCGCTGACCCAGCCGACTGCCTGGTGTTCCTGCCACGCCGTCTCAGGGTTGGCATGCAGCTTCTCCGAGAGGGCGACCAGCGACGGAAAGGCGTTCTCCGCCACGGTTCTGGCGCGGCTCTTGAGGTCATTCGTCACCGGGTACCCCGTACGACGGCGCGAGGTCGGGCCGGCGCGCGCGCAGCGTGTAGTCCTCGGCCTGGGGCTTCCATACCTGCCACGCCTCGTCGAGGCGGGTGATGGGCCGCTCGTCCCAGTCCACGCGCAGATCGGTGAGCGGCCATTCGGCGTCGGCCACGACCAGCAGTCCGCAGGAGTGCACGGGCCCTTCCTCACCGCCTGCTTCCTCGCCTGCCCGCAGCGCGGCGAGCAGCCGGTCGCCGAGGTGCTCGTGCGGATCGGCTTCGAACGCCTCGACCATCGCCTGCGGCACCTTCTCGGACGCGAGCAGATTGCCTGCCGCGACGGCGTCCACGCCGGTGGCCACCGTATGGATGCCGAGCGTGTGCGGTCCGGAGTAGAAGGCGCAGTTGCCGGTTGCGTCGACGACCGTCAGCTGCCGGTACTCGGGGTAGGGCGCGGCCGCCACCACGTTGTCCATCGCGCGCTGGGCATTGGCGCCACCGGCGAGTTGGTCGAGCAGCTTGGTGCTGAGGGTTGGGTCGGTGATGTTCTGCGTGCACGCCCCCCCGTCGCCGTGGCGCGCCCGCACGCACCTGGCCGCGACGGCCGGGCTCGACGAGGTGACCACCGCGCCGAACATCCCGGTGCGGGCACACC
>DASQCE010000487.1:0-10327 GCA_035634855.1 Mycobacterium sp. | reverse complement strand
ACGCGAGGGAGTTAATTGACGGCGGCGCGGGTATTCGAGAGTGTGCGCTCACAGAGCCTTAGGTCTATCGCCCGGGACGTCGCATGGCTACTCATCCCGGCCGCCTGTCTCGTTGCGGTGATGGTGGGACTGGGATATCTCGTCACCGAGGTGCTGCCGTCCACGGCGATCGGGAAGTGGGATGCCGAGGTGCCGCGCCGGCTCGTGGAGTATCGCCAGCAGGAGGGTATCTCGGAAAGCAAACTCATCACGTCGCTGTCGGAGACGCCGACGATCGTCGCTCTGACAGCACTCGCCGCGGCGGTGTTCCGGTGGAAGTTCGGTCGTTGGCGCGAGTCCCTGGTTGTCATATACGCGGTGGTGGGCGAGACGAGCATCTTCATGGCGACGACGCTTCTCATCGACCGCCCGCGGCCGAGCGTGCCGAAACTCGATGCGGCACCGCCGACCTCGTCGTTCCCCTCGGGCCACACCGCCGCCGCTGTCTGCTTCTACGGTGCGATCGCCGCGATCATCATCTGGCACACCCGGCATCGGTGGATCAAAGTCGTCGCGGTTGTCGTCTCTGCGGCGGTGCCGCTGACCATCGGCGGCAGCCGCGTGTATCGCGGCATGCACTACCCGACCGACGTGCTCGTCGGCGGGCTGCTCGGCGCGATCTGGCTGACCGTCGTCATCGTCTATGTGCGCACACATGATGCCGGCGGCAGGCGCGACGCTGCCGCCGATGCCGACCGGCGGGTGGTGATCCGATGATGCGCGCCGCGGTCATCCTCAATCCCGCGACGGCGGATGTGCCGGCCCTGCGGAAATCGATTGAGGAAGCGCTGACGGCCGCCGGCTGGGCAATGCCCATGTGGCTGGAGACCACGCCCGATGACCCTGGCGCCGGCATAGCCGAGGCCGCGGTGGCGGCGGGCGTTCAACTGGTCGTGATCTGCGGCGGCGACGGCACGATAATGGCCTGCCTCGACGCCCTTGTCGGCACAGACGTGCCGGTCGCACTCCTGCCGCTCGGCACCGGCAACCTGCTCGCGCGCAACCTCGGCGTACCCATCGAGCCGGCGGACGCCCTCGCGGTGGCCGTCAACGGTGTGGACCGGCGCATTGACCTCGGCCGGGTCGGAGACCTGCCGTTCTCCGTCATGGCCGGCATCGGTTTCGACGCGGCGATGATGGCGGACGCCTCGGACGGCATGAAGAAATTTGCCGGCTGGCCCGCCTATGTATTCAGCGGCCTCCGGCACCTGCGCGACCCGGTGATTCGTGTACAACTGCGCATCGACGACGGCCCGCCGTTGCGCCGGCCGGCCCGCACGGTACTGATCGGCAATGTCGGACGGTTGCAGGGCGGCCTCGAGCTGCTGCCGGACGCAACGGTGGACGACGGCCTGCTCGACGTGGTCGTCGTGGCGCCGCGGACCCTGCGCGACTGGATCCGGTTGGCGTGGAGGGTATTTCGCCGCGATCGCACGCAGGATTCGCAACTGGAACGCTTCTGTGGCCGCAGGATCCTGGTCGAGACAGATCGGATCGTGCCCCGGCAGATAGACGGTGAGGTCATAGACGACGGGCGAAGTCTTGACGCGCGGATCGAGCCCGGCGCCCTGGTCATCCGCGTGCCACAGCAGGTGGCGACGGCCGCCTGACTTCAGCGAGGAGCCTGCGATGAGCACCGCGACACGAGTGCCGGAGACGACCACCATCTCCGGCGACGAGCTCTCCGCCGACGACGCTGTCACAACGCTGCGTCGCTACGGGCGCTGGAACCTGGTCAAGAACTCATTCATCCGGTTCAGGTACGCCGACGGCTTCACCAACGCACGGGCCCTCGCCTTGCAGCTCTGCTTGTCGTTCATCCCGCTCATCATCGCGGTCGTCGGCCTGGCGAGCGCGGTGCATCAGGAGAAGATCGGCCAGATCATCATCCAGACCCTGGGTGGGGTGCTGCCCGGCAAGGACAACGGCGACATGGTCGAGCAGGCCGCACAGCGCACGCATGACCAGGGGGCGACCGGGGGCCAGCTCGCGTTGTGGCTCGGCCTGCTCGCCGCGATCATCGCGCTCACCACGGCGATGGGTCAGATCGAGCGCGGCGCCAACCGCATGTACGGCATCGAACGCGACCGGCCCGCGCTTCGAAAGTACGGGCGGGCTCTGCTGATGGCGTTGACCGGCGGCCTGTTGTTACAGCTCGGATTCGTCGTCATCGTCGCAGGCGACTCGTTGGGCGAGGCGCTGGCCGCGGCCTACGGCTGGGGCGATTCGTTTGAAAGGGCGTGGACGATCGGCAGCTGGCCGGCCGGAGTCGCACTGGCCTGGGCGTCCTTCACTGTCGTCCTCGAGCGCGCGCCGCGCCGCCGCCAACCGGCGTACTCATGGCTGGCGATAGGGTCCGGCGTTTCGCTCACGTTGTGGCTGCTGTTGACCGGCCTGCTCGCGCTCTACGTCGTCAAGAGCGGGTCCTTCGGCACCACCTACGGCCCATTGACTGGGATCTTCGCCCTGCTGCTCTGGGCCAACCTGTCCTCAGTGGCGTTGTTCCTCGGGGTCGCGTTCGCCGCACAACTCGAAGCCGTCCGTGCGGGGACGCCGGCACCGGCGGCGGCTGATCCACTGATGACGGCGCTGCGGTCAAACGTCGCAACGGCGCCCGGCGCCCTGTCGCCGAACCTCGAGTCGAGCCACCGAAGCACGCTGCACGCGCCCCGGGGCCCCGCCGGTCGAGCGGCCAGCGCACGCTGAGGGCGCGACGGCTCAAGTCAGCAAGTGTGCACGCCAAGCGGGAAACGGTGGCGCTGTAGTAGTCCATCGGCCTCTAGCGCGCCCCTGCCCCGAGACTGAGAAAGCCCTATCGAGTGCCGAAATCGTGGGCTTCGTCGTATCCGTAGTCCCCGCTTCCGTCGAGGTTCAGCGTCGGGGCATCGACACGATGTGGCGCCGGAGTTGTGGTCAACGGCTGAGCCGGCGCGTCGTGTGCTTCGTCGTACTCGTAGTCATGGCCGGTACCGAGGTCGCGACCGGATGGGTTCTGTTCCATCTACCACCTCCGTCGATGGCGCTTCGTTGGCTGACGAGGATTATCCGCCCGATCCGAGACCAGCGCCATGGCTGAAGAGTGCCGGGATGTAGTGAGGCACGGCGTGATTGCACCGCAGTCGTCGTCTAACTACTCGTCGTCGGCGTACGGCAGCGCCTCGACGACGCCGCCGCCGTTGACCGTGGGCCCGAGCAGCACGGTGGATGTGCCCGCGGCCGGGTCGTAGTCGACGAGCGACTCGCCGCTGCCGCACGACAGTGTGGCATGGAGCTCGAGATGACCGTGGTACACGCCGAGCACGTCGACGCTGCTGTGGTCATCCACGTTGGGCACCGACACCTTGGTTGGTGTCCCGCCGACGGTGTCGAGTTTGGCGAGGAATCTGTAGCCGCACGCTCCATAGGCCTGCAAAAAGGTGCCTTCCGGGAGATTCCAGGCGTTCCCGGCGCCGAGGATCTCGCCTTGCTGGCCGTTGTTCGGCTGGGTGAGGGGCGTCGGTGTGCCGCCGTCGATGGGAACCAACCACAGCTGTGAATTGCTGAATTCAGGGTCATGGCAGCTGGCGACGGTGATCGTCGAGTCGGCGTCCCACCAACGGGTCGGACTGCAATACCCCTGCCCAGGGACCGGCAGCGTCGTGATTCCCGTTCCGTCGTTGCCGATGAGGGCCAGGCCGCCGGCTTCGGTACCCAGCACAAGCTGCGTGCCGTCGGGCGTGGACAGGAAGTCGGGGCCGAACTTGCTTGCGAACTGCTCTATTGGATAGGTCAGCTGGTGGTTACCCGCAAGGTCGACCCGCACAAGTGACGGCGGGCTGTTGACGTCGTTCGACTTGGCAAGCAGCACCGCCTTGCCGTCGGGGCGGGTGTAGCGAGCAGTGGTGCTGAAGCCGTCCTTGACCGTGAACGTCGTCTGTGCGCCGGTGTGCAGATCGACCTCGATCACCGCGCGGTCTGAGCCCGTTCCGTTGTAGAACAGGGCGCGGCTGCCGTCGCCCGACCAGTCGACCAGGGCGGGCGTCGAACCGTCGCCCGGCGGCGGGAAGGTGGTGATCGCGTATCGGCCGCCCTCCGGGCTGACCAGGTACAGGGTCGTGGCCGACGTCTGCGGCGTCGGCTCGCCCGGGGCAGGTTCTGCGCCGGCGCCGATCGCGCGAACTGGGCTCCACATCGCGAGCATCCAGCCAGCACCGACCTGCGACCAGGGGACTTCGCCGATCGGGGCCTCGGCTGCGTGAGCCGACGCCCGCTCAACCGCCGTTGATGTGGGCGTAGCGGGGCTGCCCGACGTGCTCTGAACCGTGGTCGAGCGAGTCGATGAGCAGCCGGCGAGCATCACCGCGGTCAGCGCAACGAACCCAACGCGACTCCAATTTGTCATGGCGGCAAGTGTGCGGCGGACGCCTTGGCGGATCCTTGGTGCCGCTTCGTTCTGAGCCCGCGCCGGGGCCGTGAGAGAATTCCGGCATTCGCACCGGCGTGATGCGCGATATGGGGGAGTCGAATTCTGCCTGGCCGAAATGAGTGGGCTCGCCCCTGTCACGCTGGTACAAGTCCTGGAGATGTTTGGAGTTTCCATGTCTACCAACAGAATTGCTGAATCGCTGACGTGGCTCGGCGGTGGAGAATGGCGTGAGCTGGGTGAGCGCCACGAACGGTCCACGCATGTGATCGCCGGCGTTGTGGTACTGCTCGGTGCGGCACTGGCCTGGCTCGTCTCCACTCTCGCCGTCGCGGAAGCGAGGCACATGCCGATGGCCGTCGTCGTGCCGCTGACGCTCGTCTTCGGTCTGTTGGTCGGCGCTGTGAGCCGTGCGATCGCCAGCGGCCCGACGCCCGGCTGGTCAGGCATCGTCGGGCGTGCCTTCGTAGCCATTGCCGTCGGCGTCGTCGTTGGTGAACTCGCCGCCGTCGTGTTGTTCTCCGGTTCGATCGGCCGCCTTCTCGACGAGCGCGCAGCACGCAGCGGCGACTCCACGCCCGCCGTCGCGCAGGCTTCGGCCGAGCTCGACCGCGCCCGGCAGGCACGCACCGCACTCGACGCCGCGGTGGACGACGCCAGCCACCAGCGCGACGAGGCCCTCGTCGTCGCGCGCTGTGAGTACAACCCTTCGCCGGCCTGCCCCCAGAACCACATCACGGGCGTGCCCGGCGCCGGGCCCGAAACACGTACGGCGACCGACTTTCTCGCGGACACGCAACGACAGCTGGACAACGCCGTCTCGAACCGCGACCGCGTGGCGCCCGAACTTGGCTCCGAGATCGCCGCACGTGAACAGGCGCTGGAGCAGGCGCGGGCGACAGCGACGAAAGACGTGGATCACGGCCTGGGCTCGCGCTGGGTGGCGATGAACGATCACACTTTCGCGAGTCCCGGCGCGATGCTGCTGCGCCTGGCGACGATCGCGTTCTTCGCGCTGCTGACCGTCTTGCCCTTGATCCTCAAATTGTGGCGTGGCCAGACGAGCCAGGATCGCGGCGCGGCGTCCCGCGCCGAGGTCGAGCGCGCCGAGCTGGAGGCCGACACTGCGATCGCGGTTAAGCGCGCCGAGGTTCGCGCCGCCGTCGAGACCCTCTGGGCCGAGCAGCAATTGACCAGTGCACGCCTCGCCGTCGAGGCGCAGACTGAGATCGACCGCCAGCAGCAGCGCCGCCGGGTGATAGAGGCGCTCGACGTGCCGGTGCAGGCGCAGTCGGAGCGGGTCGCCGAGCCAAAGCCAGAGTTGCCTGCGGCGACGTCGGACAGCCTGCCTGCGCTGGCCACAGGCGAGGCGGAGCCGAATCGTCAAGGCTCCTCGCTGATCCCGACGATCCCGGACGTCACCAAGGCGGCCGCGCGGTGGCTGCGCCCGTTCGTGCCGCCGATCATCGCGAGCGCGATCGACACCACGACCAAGCCGCTGCGCAGCGCTCGCCAGGTGTTCGAGGAGACGGAGGAGATTCACTTCTCGCTACGGCGCAGTCACAAAGTCAGCGTCCAGTCGGAGGAGCACAGGTCGGTGGCAACCGAGCCGATCGAGCCGCAGCCGGGCCCAGCGTCGGTGGTGTCGTTCGTGGAACGTCAAATGATGACGGAACGGGACGGGCCCCCAGAACTGCGCAGCGCCGACGGCCCTCGCCAGCTGCCGCCCGCGGAGTAGTTCACAACGGATCCCGGTTGCCTTCAACGCCCCTCGAACTCTGGTGTGCGGCGCTCGAGGAAGGCGCTGACACCCTCGGCGGCGTCTCGGCTTCCGAGCACGGTCTGGTTCCATTCGAGCAACACCTGCGCGGCGGCGTCGCGTGATGCGCGCTCGGCGGCGCGTGCGGAAGCGAGCGCGGCCTGCACCGCAAGCGGGGCGTTCGCGGCGATCTGCTGGGCGATTTCTATGGCCCGGTTGAGGTGCTGGCCTTCCGGCACGACTTCGTTGACGAGGCCGGCCCTCAACGCGGCGTCGGCGTCGAAGCGTTCGGCGGTCAGCAGGTATCGCATGCCGGCGGCGCCCAGCCGGGCGGGCAGCCGAAACGTCGCCCCGCCCAAGGGAAAGATTCCGCGCGCCACCTCGAGCTGGGCGAAGCGCGTACCCTCGGCGGCCACCGCGAGCTGTGACGCCAGCGCAAGCTCTATTCCGAGCGTGTTGCAAGCGCCGTGCACCGCAACGACGATCGGCTTCGGGCAGGGCTCGCCGAAGAAGTTCCACGGATCCAGGCCGTCTTCGGGAAACAGCGCGCTGACGTCACCGGTGGCGATCAGAGGACTTGTCGACGCGAGGTCGAGTCCGGCCGTGAAATGCCGCCCGTGACCGAAGATGACACCGACGCGCAGGTGTTCGGCATCGGCCAAGCGCTTACACGCTCGGCACACCGCCTGGATCACCTCGAGGTTCCAGAGGTTGTGCGCATCGGGCCGGTTGACGCCGATGAACAACAGCGGCCCGTCTTCTTCGATCGTCACCTCGTCAGCCATGCGTCCACGGTGGCACACGGCAGTGGTTCACAACACCGCGCTCCGCTTGTAGCCTGTTAGGCATGAGTCAAATAGCCTCGATCGCGCTGCCGCCGGGACCGCGGCTTCCGGCGTTCGTGCAGGCGATGCTCATGTTGCGGCACTGGCCGCGGTTCATCGCCGCATGTGGGCGCCGGTACGGCGAGGTGTTCACCGTTCGCGCCTCGATGGTTCCCCCGATGGTGTACCTGGCCGATCCAGCCGAGATAAAAAAGGTGTTCGCCGGCGACCCGAGCGTCTTTCATGCCGGCGAGGCCAACGCGATGTTGACCGGACTGCTCGGTGCCAATTCGGTACTGGTGATCGACGATGACGTGCACCGCGACCGGCGCCGTCTGATGTTGCCGCCATTTCATCGCGACGCGGTGGCCAGCCAAGCCGAACTGATGGCGGAGATCGCCGCGGCGAACATCGCCGGATGGCCGGTGGGTCAACCGTTCTCGGTGGCCCCGAAGATGTCCGAGATCACGCTCGAGGTGATCCTGCGAACGGTCATCGGTGCCAGCGATCCGGCGCGGCTGGCCGCGCTCCGGGCCATCATGCCGCGGCTGCTCACTGTCGGACAGTGGGCGTCGCTGGCGATCGCTCGCCCTGAGCTGCAACGCCGCCGCCCGTGGCGGGCGCTGTGGGAGCGCATCCAACAAGCCGACCGATTGCTCCTTGCCGAAATCGCCGAACGTCGCGCCGACCCGCACCTGGCGGAGCGCACCGACGTGTTGGCAATGCTGGTGCGCGCCACCGACGAAGACGGGCGCAGCCTGACCGATCGTGAACTGCGGGACCAGCTGATGACGTTGATCGTCGCTGGCCACGACACGACCGCGACCGGCTTGTCCTGGGCGCTGGAGCGGCTGACCCGCCACCCCGCCATCCTCGAGAAGGCCGTCCGGGCGGCCGACGCCGAAGACGCGGCAGGCGACGAGTACCTCGACGCGGTGGCCAAGGAGACATTGCGGATCCGCCCGGTGGTGTTCGACGTGGGCCGCGTGCTGAAGGAACCAGTGGAGCTGGCCGGCTATCAGTTGCCTGCCGGGGTGATGGTCGTTCCGGGAATCGGCCTGGTGCACAGCAATTCAGAGGTATATCCCGATGCGGAAAGGTTCGACCCGGACCGGATGGTCGGCGCGACGTTGAGCCCGACCACGTGGTTCCCGTTCGGTGGAGGCAATCGCCGGTGCCTCGGCGCGACGTTCGCGATGGTGGAGATGCGGGTCGTGCTTCGCGAGATTCTGCGCCGGGTCGAGTTGGCCACTACGACGGCTCCCGGCGAACGGCAGAGGGTCAAGCACGTGATTCTCGTTCCGCGCGGCGGCGGACGCATTCGTGTCCGAGCGGCCCGGCAGGTGCCCGTGACTACTCAGCCAGCAGGTTGACGACGCCGCGGAACACACCCGGAACCCGCGCTGCCACAGGCACAATTCGCGACCGCACCGGCCGCATCTCGCTTGCGTGCAGCACGGCCGCCGTTAGCAGCCGGTACCGCCTCGACATTCGGCGCCACCGGCGGTCGTAGTCCTGCGGCCGGTCCGCGGCCACACATTCCACCAGTAGCTGCGCTGCACCGAACGCGATGCCGAGACCCTCCCCGGTCAACGCGTCGACATACCCGGCGGCGTCACCGACCAGCAACACTCTGCCCGCCGTTCGGCTGCGCACCCTCTGCCGCAATGGGCCCGCCGCACGGTCAGGCCCGTGATCCTGACCGTGCACCCGATCCTGCAGTGCGGGAAAGGAACCCAGGTGCGTGTCGAAACCGCCCTTGTGCGAGCTGAGCATCGCGATGCCGACGCAGTCGTCGGCGACCGGAGTGACATAGGCCTCCGCGTGGTCGGACCAGTACACCTCGACGCAGTCACTCCATGGCGTCGTCAAATGATGACGGCGTATTCCCCACCTACGTGGACCCTGCGACGGCAGCGCCAGGCCGAGTGCGGCGCGGACAGGCGAGTGCAACCCGTCGGCGGCGGCCAGGTAGCGGGCGTGAAAACCGCTGCAGTGCACCGACGTTGCGTTCTGGCTCACCGGGCCGACTTCGCCGTGCTCAATCCGGACACCGGCCGCCGTCGCCGCCTCCAACAGCGCGGCGTGCAGGGCCGTTCTGCGTACGCCGCGGCCGGCGCCGCCGCGGAACCGCCCGGTCACGCGGCGCCCGTCATCAACGTAGGTGATGCCGTGAAACGGCTTGCCCGGCGCATCCACGCCGAGACTGCCCAGCAACGCGACGGCATGCGGCATCAGCCCCTCGCCGCACGCCTTGTCGACCGGTCCGCGGCGACGCTCAACCACGACGACTTCCAGCCCGGCTCGCGCGCCGAGGATCGCGGTGGCCAGCCCGGCCGGTCCACCGCCAGCCACAAGCACATCGATCATCGGAGCCTGGCCAGTGCGGCGTTCTCGACGCCGATACGCGCCCGCAGCACAACGGCATTGAGCGCCGTGAACACCACAGCGGTGACCCACGCCGTGTGCACCAACGGCAGCGCAATCCCTTCGACGACGACCGCCACATAGTTCGGGTGGGAGAAGAACCGGTACGGGCGGTTGGTCACCCGCGCCGCATCGGGGATGACGACGACGCGGGTATTCCATTGGCGGCCCAGCGTCGTGATGCACCACCAGCGCAGTCCCTGCGCGGCCAGCACGACCGCAAGCATCGGCCAGCCCAGCGCAGGCAGAAACGGGCGGTACATCGCCTCCACCAGACATCCCACCAGCAAGCCGGTGTGCAATGCCACCATCGCCGGATAGTGCCCAGCACCGAACTCGACGCCGCCGCGGGTCCGACTCCACGACAGATTGCGTTGGGAGACCACAAGTTCCGCGATCCGTTCGACCGCCACCGCGGCGATCAACAACGCATACCAGATCATGTACGGCTCAGTGCCAGCGCAGCAGCACCAGTTCCGCACAGAATCCGGGCCCCATCGCCATCAGCAGACCCGGGGTGCCGGCCGGCGGCGGCTTGGCGCGCGCGTCGCGCAGGATGTGCAGCACCGACGCCGATGAGAGGTTGCCGATCTCGCTCAGCGAGCGCCACGACAACTCCAGCGCGTTGTCGTCGAGGCCGAGCGCGGCGTTGATCGCCTCGAGAACCTTCGGACCGCCCGGGTGCGACACCCACGAGCCGATGTCGTCGATCGTCAGACCGTGCGCGGCGAGGAAGCCGGTGACGTCGTCGGCGAGATAGCTCTCGATTAGGTCGGGCAGATCGGGGGACAGCACCAGCCGGAAGCCGGACGCGCCAACATCCCAACCCATCGTGCCGAGTGAGTCGGGATAGAGCCTGCTGCGCGTCGCGAGCAC
>DASQCE010000486.1:0-7639 GCA_035634855.1 Mycobacterium sp. | reverse complement strand
ACCACGCCGCCAAGGCATTCGTCCACTCCGACGCCCGGCGCAGGTCATATAGGCCCATGCACTCGAGGATCACCGCACAGTAGACGATGCCCGTGGTGATCGGTCCCACCTCATCGGCGGTGACCGACACCATCACGGCATCGAGCCGTGCAACACCGGTTGTTGGCTCGCCCATCGCGATGAGCGCCTGACCATGCGCGAGTGTGCCGAACGCGCAAAGGTCGGCATCGCCGCACCGGACACCGACCTCGGTGGCGCAGACAGCCATATCCCGTGCGGCCTGCGGGTCGTCGCTGAGCGCGGCGAGCGTTCGAGGTATGAGGACGTAGCCGGACGCCGGGCACTCCCGACCGACTTTGGTGCTCAGTTCCTCCGCGCGGGTAAACCAACCGCTGGCGGGCGCCTCGAGGCCGCGCATCATGAGACTGAGTCCGAGCCAGAAGGCATAGCGGGCGGCCTCGGCGTGATCACCCGCGCCGCCTCCTCCCAGTGCTTGGCGCTCTCGTCGTCAGCACCGAACAGATAGGCGCGAATCGCAGCCCGTTCGCAGTCCGCGGCACAGGCCGGCGTCATGAGTCCAGTGTCAGGTACCAGTCCACTTCGGCGGCCGCTTCTCGGCGAACGCGATCGCGCCCTCCTTGGCGTCCTTACTGCTGAAGACGGGCGTCAGGATCCGCCTCTGCTGGGACCACATCTCGTCTGGGCTCCAGCCGCGAGACTCGGTGATGATCCGCTTGGTCGCCGCAACCGCCAGCGGTCCGTTCGCAGTGATCTTCTCGGCGAGCGCGATCGCGGCATCCAGCACCTGGCCGGGTTCGGCGAGAACGTTGACCAAACCGAGTTCGTGCGCCCGCACCGCGGGCAGGACATCGCCGGTCAACGCAAGCTCCATCGCGATCGCAGGCGGGATGCGCTGCGGCAGCCGCAGCAGTCCGCCGCCGCCGGCCACGAGGCCACGCTTGACCTCCGGGATGCCGAACGCCCCGTCCTTCGACGCGACGATCAGATCGGTGGCCAGCGCCAGCTCCATGCCACCGGCCAGCCCGTAGCCTTCGACGGCTGCGATCAACGGCTTGACGGGTGGACGCTCGGTGAAGCCCATTCCACGGCCCTCGACCACGACGTTCTCGCCGCGCGCGAACGCCTTGAGGTCCATGCCCGCGCAGAACGAACCGCCGGCTCCGGTCACGATTCCTACCGACAGGCCAGGGTCGTCGTCGAGCCGGTCCACGGCGTCCGCCAGCCCGCGGCTCACCGCGGCGTTGACGGCATTCTTGGCCTCGGGCCGGTTGATGGTGATGATCAGGATTCGGTCGCGCTGCTCGACTAGGACTACATTTTCGCTGTTGTCTGTCACGCCGGTGATCCTAGGTTGGTTGACTCTGCAGTGAGAGCACGGGGCACTCGCATATCCACGCGCTGAGCGCAGAACCAACGGCAGAGGCTCAGGTACCATAACTAGAACATGTTCTAATTCTGAGGGGGACTTGTGACCTCGACCGATATCGAACCGTCGGAACTCACCAAGTGGGATCCGGGCCTGACCGAACGCTTCATGGGCATCACCCGGCCGTTCCTCAAACGCTATTTCCGATCGGAAGTACGCGGACTGGAGAACATGCCGCCCAGCGGTGCGCTGCTGGTCTGCAACCACTCCGGTGGCATGTTGCCGATGGATGCCCCGATCCTCGCGGCCGACTTCTACGACCACCACGGCTACGACCGGCCCCTCTACACATTGAGCCACGACATGCTCATGGCGGGGCCGACGGGAGAGTTCTTCAGGCGAATCGGCTACATCAGCGCCAATCACGAGAACGCTGATGAGGCGCTGCGCTCTGGCGGCCTAGTCGTGGTGTTCCCCGGCGGGGACTACGACGTGTACCGGCCGACGTTCACGGAGAACAAGATCGACTTCGGCGGTCGCACCGGTTACGTCAAGGCGGCATTGAACGCCGGGGTGCCGATTGTGCCCACGGTCGGAATCGGTGGCCAAGAGACGCAGATCTATTTATCCCGTGGGACGTGGCTGGCCAAACGCCTCGGGCCGATCGCACGCTTGGCACGCGCAAAGATCGTGCCGATTTCGTTCGGCTTCCCGTTCGGCCTGAGCATGGTGATCCCACCCAACATTCCGCTGCCTGCCAAGATCGTCATGCGGGTGCTGCCGCCGATCGACATCGTCGCCGAGTTCGGCGATGATCCCGACATCGACGAGGTCGACGCCCACGTTCGACACATCATGCAGCGGGCCCTCGACGAACTGGCCGAGGAGCGCAGGCTCCCTGTGCTTGGCTGAGACCATGGCCATCACCGACCGGCTCACGGAGACCCTCGGCATCGTCGCCACGATGGGCCGCGCCCGTCTGCTCGCACCCATGCGGCCTGACAAGTACCTGCGAATCGCCGCGGCGATACAGCGCGAAAACATGGGCATCACATCGGGATTCGCCGCCGCCGCACAGCGCTGCCCGGACCGGCCCGGCCTCGTCGACGAGCTCGGCACACTGACCTGGCGCGAAATCGACCAGCGCGCCGATGCATTCGCTGCCGCGCTGCAGAACCTGCCAAAGGCCCCGCAGGTTCTCGGGATCATGGCCCGTAACCACCGCGGCTTCGTCGAGGCGCTGATCGCCGCCAACCGGATCGGTGCCGACGTGCTGCTATTGAACACATCGTTCGCCGGACCCGCGCTTGCCGAGGTCGTGCAGCGGGAAAGCGTCGACGCCGTCATCTATGACGAGGAGTTCACCGAGGCCGTGGACCGCGCGCTGGCCGACAATCCCGACGCGACGCGGATCATCGCCTGGACCGACGGGCCACAGGATGGGCCGACGGTCGAGAAGATGATCGGCGAGCACGCCGGACAACAGCCGCAGCGAGCGAGTAAAAAGAACAAGGTGATCCTGCTGACGTCGGGCACCACCGGAACTCCCAAGGGCGCCAAACACTCCGGTGGTACCGATGGCGGACCCGGCATCCTCAAGGCGATCCTTGACCGCACCCCGTGGCGCGCCGAGGAGCCCGTCGTCATTGTGGCGCCGATGTTTCACGCGTGGGGCTTCTCCCAGCTCGTGTTCGCGGCTTCGATGGCGTGCACCGTCGTGACCCGCCGCAAGTTCGACCCAGAGGCCACCCTCGAGCTGATCGACCGCCACCGCGCCACCGGGCTGTGCGTCGTGCCGGTGATGTTCGACCGGATCATGGAACTGCCCGACGACGTGCGCGGCAAGTACAGCGGCCGGTCGCTGCGGTTCGCCGCAGCATCGGGCTCACGGATGCGCCCAGACGTCGTCACCAAGTTCATGGATCGGTTCGGTGACGTCATCTACAACAACTACAACGCCACAGAGGCCGGCATGATCGCCACGGCGACCCCACAAGACCTTCGTGCCGCGCCCGACACCGCGGGCAAGCCCGCCGGGGGCACTGAAATACGAATCCTGGACGGAGATTTCAACGAGGTGCCCCGTGGTGAGGTCGGCAGCATCTATGTCCGCAACCCCACCCAGTTCGACGGGTATACCTCCGGCAAGACCAAGGATTTCCACCAGGGCTTCATGTCGTCGGGCGATGTCGGTTACCTCGACATCGCGGGGCGGCTGTTCGTCGTCGGCCGCGACGACGAGATGATCGTCTCCGGCGGGGAGAACGTCTATCCCATCGAGGTGGAGAAGACGCTGGCGGCTCATCCTGAGGTGGCGGAGGCATCGGTGATCGGGGTGGACGACGAACAGTTCGGCCAGCGGCTGGCCGCGTTCGTGGTTTTGAATGACGGCGCAGCGGCTACCCCTGACGTACTGAAGCAACACGTCCGCGAAAACTTGGCGAATTACAAAGTGCCCCGGGAGATCACGATCCTCGACGAGCTACCTCGCAGCAGCACCGGCAAGATCGTACGCCGCGAGTTGCAGGACCGCGCCGGCCGTGCATAGCCGCTGGCCGCTGCTGCGTGCGACAGCGGAGCTGCTCAACGCCGCCAATGGCGTGCGCCCACTTGGTCGCGAGGGCTACATCACCATTCCGGTGTTCGCGTTCGGCTGGCCCACGACCGAGCTGTCGCCGCTGTACCTCGCCGGCTCGGTGCTCCACGCGGTGCGCCGTGGTCTGCGCGGCGACTTCCGTGGTACCCGCGGCCGAATCGCGTTGGTGCTCACCGTCATCGCCTGGGCGCTGCTGTGGCTGATCCAACGCCGCAACGTTGCGTCGAAGCCGCATTTCGAGGAGCCTCTGCGCGAGGCATTGGGTGATGACTACGAGAAGATCGCCGCGCAGTCGCAGTCAGCCAGGCGCCGCAGGATGATCGGCGTATGGCCCAACGAGTTGGTCCGTCGCCGCTACGTCGAGAAGGCCGACACCGTGCAGTACGGCCCGAATCCGAGGGTCAATCTCGCCGACATCTGGCGGCGTCGCGACCTGGCCCGCGACGGCAAGGCACCGGTGCTGCTGCAGGTGCCTGGCGGCGCATGGGCCATCGGCATGCGACGGCCGCAGGCCTACCCACTGCTGAGCCATCTCGCCGACCGCGGTTGGATCTGCCTCTCAATCGATTACCGCGTCAGCCCCAGACACACCTGGCCGGACCACATCGTCGACGTCAAGCGCGCGCTGGTCTGGATCAAGGAGCACATCGCCGAGTACGGCGGTGACCCCGATTTCATTGCGATCGCCGGTGGCTCGGCCGGTGGACACCTGTGCTCGCTTGCCGCGCTGACGCCCGACGATCCGCAGTACCAGCCGGGTTTCGAGGATGCCGACACCTCGGTGAGGGCCGCGGTGCCGATCTACGGCCGGTACGACTGGTTCACCACCAGGGGCTCCGGACGCAAGGAGTTCATCGCGTTCCTGCAGAAGTTCGTTGTCAAGAAACCGTTCCGCGAGCACAAGCAGGTGTATGTCGACGCGTCACCGATCAAGCGGCTACGCCCAGACGCACCACCGTTTTTCATTCTCCACGGCGAGGACGACTCGATTATCCCGGTGCCCGAAGGCCGCGAGTTCGCCGAGGCGATGCGGAACACGTCGACGTCCGTCGTCGCGTACGCCGAGATCCCACACGCCCAGCACGCGTTCGACTTCTACTACGGATCGCCGCGCGGGCGCTACACCGCGCAGGCGGTCGAGGAGTTCCTGTCGTGGGTGCACGCCACGCGAGCGATTGCCGCCGAACCTGCCGGCTAACGGCGGCCCGAACGAGCCGCGTTCCGACTGATGCTTTGCGGGACAAGCGATATCGCATTCGGACTCACACTATCTGTCGACTTGTTGATATTTGCGCGAGGAACATCGGTGGAGAAGATCACTTCGCGCATACCATGGGCGAATGCTGACGCCTTCTCGGCTCAGTCCTCGAGTTGCTGGGGTTCATCAGTCGGGCCATCGGTGGTTGCTCGATTGGATTCGTGTGCGAAACGTCCATGACCATTCCTGATTCGCATGAGTTGGCCAGTGACGAGGCGGGCCGGCCGGCAGAAACGTCGGATCCCAGTGTGGCGCAGGAAGAGTCGGCCCTCGACGGCTTTTCTCTATGACGCGTTCATTAGCTACTCGCGACGCGACCTCGATGCCTCCGACAAGATAGAGCGCGATCTCGAGAATTTCCCGCTGCGGCGTGAGATCCGCAAGCGCCTGGGGCGACGAAACCTCAACGTCTTCAGAGACATCAGCGATATGACCGGCAACCGCCTGGACCCGGCGGTGGAGCTGCGGCCACGAGAGTCCCAGGTAGGCACCACGAGAATCGAGCGAGCGACTCGCGGCCAAGTAAGAGCACCCGCTCGCCGACTACTCCGCGACAGCCTTCTCGACGACCGTCAGCTCCTCGGGAAGCCCTGCGGCCCCGCGTATTTCGATGAACGCGTCCATCATCGCGGCGGTCAGCTCGTGCGGGTCTTCGAGCGTCCTCCCGTCAGATAACACGGAGATGTTGAGCTGGTCGACATAGCTCCATACCGTGATGTTCAAACCGCTGCCTGTCGTCAGTGGGCCGACCGAGTAGATCTGAGTCACCAGGGCTCCGCCGACCCGGCCCGGCTCCCGAGGGCCAGGCACGTTCGAAATCGGTATGTTGAGCACCTTGTTCTGGCCGTCTTTGCCTGCCAGCCAACGGAACAACCACTCAGCGGGTGCAGGTGGGAAGTAGGCCGACCACCGGCTGATGAGTTCGGGACCGAGCAGGTGGTGGGTCTCCTTGGCGTTCACCGCGGCGTCATGCACGGCCTGCACCCGCTCCAGTGGATCATCGAGTTCGATGGGTACCACCATCATGACTCCGCTAAAACGATTGCCGGAGATGCGGTCCGGTGACAAGTCGAAACTAACGGGGACGGAGGCCAATAGCGGGTGGTCGGCGTGACCGTCGTACTTGAACGACAACTGACGCAGCGCCCCCGCCGAGATCGCGAGCACCATGTCGTTGATCGTGACGCCTAGGTGCTTGGCGGTCTCCTTCACGTCGGCGAGCGCCAGTGTCGCGGTGGCGAACTTGCGCTGCGCGTCGACGCGGTGGTTCATGAACGACGGCGGCGGGGTGAAGGGTCGCGTCAACTCGGGGGACAGCTTGCGCGAGCTGTTGCGCACTCGGCGAACGCCTCGCGCGGTGTAGCGCATCACTCCCGGCAGCCGCCCGATCTGACGCATGTGGTCGCCGAACGCCGATCGCACCAGCTCACCCTTGGAAGGCGCCGGATCGGTTGCATAGGAGTCCCGCTCGGCCTGCGGACCCGTTTGCAGGTCCATCCCACGCGCCAACAGATTGGCCGATGCGACCCCGTCGGCCAACGCGTGGTGAATCTTGCCGAGCACCGCGATCCTGCCGTTGGCCAGGCCCTCGATGAAGTACATCTCCCACAGTGGCTTGCTGCGGTCCAGCGGGGTGCTGGCGATCCGGCCCACCGCCTCGTCGAGCTGGCGACGTCCGCCGGGGCTGTCGACCCGGTAGGGACGGACGTGGTAATCGAGGTCGACCTCGCAATTCTCCCGCCACATCGGGTGGTGAAACTTGAATGGGATGTCGACGAGCTCGTAGCGGAAGGGGTCCAGCTTGTAGAGCCGGCTGTGGATGACCTGACGGAACTCGTCGATGCCGAACTGACGGCCCTTCAGCTCGGAGAGGTCGATCACCGCCAGCTTGAGGGTGTGCATATGCACGGTCGGAGTTTCGGAATACAGCAGTACTGCGTCCCACCCGCTTAACCGCTTCAAAGGGCTACCTCCTGTATGGAGGAGCTTATATAACCTCTTTAGCCCTGATCAGCGACCGGTTTCGATGAATCTGGTTGAGAAACAGGCCGATTGCAGTCGCCGTCGACCCGGTGCGGGCGCCGTCGATCATGTCGAACGCGTGACCCGCGCCAGGGAGCTCCACATAGCTGACCACCGAATGCGACGCGGCGCGCAGTTTCTCGACGAAGCTGCGAGCCTGCTCGACGGGAATCACGCTGTCGCCTGTGCCGTGGATGACGAGGAACGGCGGCGCATCCTCGTGTACCCGCGCGACCGGCGACGCCTTGCGGAACACGTCGGCGTGCTTCGAGAGCTTGCGTCCGACCACTACCCGTTCGAGGAAGTCGACAAAGCGTGCCCGCTCCGCCGTCGACCGGTCCTCCCAGTCGTAGCGACCGTAGATGCCGACCACCGC
>DASQCE010000485.1:0-8999 GCA_035634855.1 Mycobacterium sp. | reverse complement strand
TACGCCGCCGCGGCGGCCCGCTCGCCGCGCAGCACCGCCAGGCGCGCACCGACGACGAACCGGGCGTTGATCATGTCGACGATGCCTTCCTCGGCGCCGAGCTTGAAACTCTCGGCGAGCAATCGCTGGGCCTCGTCGGTCCCTCCGCGCTCGTAAAGCAACTCCGCCAGCAGCGCACCGGCAAGTCGGGCACCCTGCCCATGTGCGGCCCCCGACTTGCATGCCACCTGCCGCGCAGCGCGGAAACATTGCTCGGCGCGCGCCAGATCCAGCTGCTCGAACGCGGCGATTCCATCCAGCGCATGTCCATACATCACGGTGTACGGCCCGCTGTTTTGCCGGTGGTACGGGCTCGCCCACGTCTGCCAGCGACGTGCTGCATCGAAATCGAATCGGGCGATCGCGGCGAACGTCGCAGCGTTCACCGCCACCGATACCACGAAGGGCAGCAATGTGTCTGGCCGGGACAGGCATTCGCCGACCAGGTCGTCGATGCCGTCGGCTCGATCGGTCATCCCCCGCACCACCGCCTCCACGACGCGGGCTTCTGCCCACAGATCCGCAACGTCGGTGCCGGAGCCCTTCATCGTTTCCAATGCACCGTCGACCCGTTCGAGCGCCGCGTACGCGAGACTTGTCCGACCTAGCAGCACGTAGGCCCACGACAAAATCATCTGCAGTTTCAGACTGGACACCACCGCCTCGGACGGCAGCTTTTCAACAAGGCCGAGGAGGGTCGACATCTGCGACTGCTCGAGCAACGCCGGGCCGTCGGTCTCGACGAGTTCGACCGCCCGCGGGGCGTCGCCCGCGGCCAGGGCGTGGTCGACCGCCTCAACGACCCTGTGGTGGTTGGCAAACCATTCCGACGCGGTACGGTGCAGCGGTGTTGTCAGCTCCGGGTGGTCACGATCGAGGCGTCGCCGCAGGAACTCGGCGAATAGGTCTTGATACCGGAACCAATCGCCATTGTCATCGAGCCTGCGCAGGAACAGGTCACGTGTCTCGACCTCCTCGAGCATGGCTTGCCCGCGCGCCTCGCCGCTGAGCGCGGACGCCAGCGATCCACAGATCCGCTCGGTGATCGAGGTCGTCAACAGGAATCGCAGCATCTCGGGTTCCAGTGCGCCCAAGACGTTCTCGGCGAGGAATTCCGCGATGGCATGATGCCGGCCGGAGATGTTGCTGATCAGCTCGGCCGGAGTATCGGCCCCCCGCAGTGAGAGCGACGCCAACTGCAGGGCAGCGACCCAGCCATCCGTCGAGTTGCGCAGGTCGATGACATCATCGTCATGCAGGTCCAACCCGGCAACGTCAACCAGAAACGACCGTGCCTCCGTCTCGTCGAAACACAGTGCGCCGATGTCGATTTCGATGAGCTCATCGCGGACCAGCATGCGGCTCAGTGGCAGGCCAGACCGTGTTCGGCTGGTGACCACGACCTGCAAGTTGTCACAGCAGTGCTCGAGCAAGAAATCCATCGAACCTATTACGGCGGCAGCGGTGACCCGATGCCAATCGTCGACGATGACAGCGAGAGGCTCGTCACGCTCGGCGATCTCATTGATCAGCGACGTCAGAACATACTGTTCGGCGTCTTCCCCGCGCTCTTCGAGTACATCCCCGAGATGGCCGGCAACGTCGGGATCTGCTCGCCGGATCGCTTCCACCAGGTTGGCGAGAAACCAGCCGACGTTGTTGTCGTTGTCATCGACAGCCAACCACGCCACCGTCACCCCATCGCGCGCCAGTTCCTCCCGCCACTGCGCGGCGAGCGTCGTCTTTCCGTATCCGGCCGGCGCGTGAATCACCGTCAGCCGCCGCCGTTCTCCCGCGCGTAGCGCATCGATCAACCGGTGCCGAAGGACCTGCGCCCGTGGACGACGCGGAGGACGAAACTTGGTAGCCGGGGTCGGCGGCGCCGTCGCCGGACCGAGGGAGGTACGTCGACGAGTCCCAGGCGTGAGCGGCCCCACTCCCGCCAGCAATAAGTCCTCGCCTGGATCCACGCGAAGTGCCATCTCATCCACACCCAAGCCGATCCGACGCCCGATCTCGCAGAGCTCCGCACCGAACTCGCCCGCCGAAGAAGGACGCTCCGCCGGATCGCGCGCCATCGCGCGCTCGACGGCACGAGACAACGCATCGGGAATGTCGACCTTGCCCAGATCCGGCACAGGCGAGCTGGAAATCCGCAGAAACTGAGCAACGACCGACTCGCCGCTTTGCCGCTCGAAAGCAGCGTGGCCGGTGAGCGCACAGAACAACGTGGCACCCAGGCCATACAGATCGGACGCCATTGTGGGAGCCTTACCCGAAAGCACCTCGGGCGCAGTGAATGCCGGCGTTCCGGCGATGAAGCCAGCGCTCGTTTCGAAACCGCCCGCCATGCGCGCAATACCGAAATCGGTCAATTGCGGTTCGCCGTACTCGGTGAGAAGGATGTTTGCCGGCTTCACGTCGCGATGCAGTATGCCGGCGCGGTGCGCCGTCTCCAACGCCCCCGCGACCTTCACGCCGAGTTGCAATGCGCCGCTCAAGTCGAGCGGACCACGCTTGCGAATCAGCCCATCAAGCGAACCGTAGGGGGCATATTGCAGGACGATGAACGGCCGCCCGCTGGAAGTGGCGCCAACCTCCAGAACGTTCACGATATTCGGGTGTCCCGACAGCCGGCCCATGGCACGTTGCTCGCGGATGAACCGCTCGACGTTGTCGTTGTCGAGATCGGCGGTCAACACCTTGACGGCAACGATTCGATCGAGCGAGTGCTGCGAACAGCGGTAGACCACACCGAAACCGCCCCGGCCGATCTCCTGTGGCTCCGCCAAACCAACCGCCGCAAGCTCGCCGGCGACATCGCCAACAATGTCTTGCTGGGTTACGAGCGGATCCTGTTCGGCCATCACACTGCCCTCGATCGTGAGTGTACGTGGCCGCGGTCAAGCTGACCGCGTTCTTCAACCATCACGAGTATCAGATCCTCGTGGTGACGACGGTCGAATAGCGCTTTGATCGTCCAGAGCGAGCCTCGCGCCGCCGCGATGCCGACCGCACAGTGGAAGTCGCTGTGCCGCAGCGTTATCGGTGAATCTAGCGGAGCCGGACGCGCCATCGGACGAATCCGGCCATCACAAGCCCGAGGACAGCCAGCATGGTCATATCCAGAAGCCACCAGTTGCTCGCGTGTGACCACAGCCTGTCGTTGGTCTGCAGCACTGGAGCGACGGTAGTCAAATCGACGGTGGACGCCGTGGCGGCGAAGCCCCAGCGGGCGGGCAGGAGCCAGGACATCTGGTCGAGAGGGATTCGACCGGTGACCGGGATCATCCCGCCGCCGAACACGATGGACAGCATCATCGTGATCACCAACATCGGCAAAATTTGATCCTGCGAGGTAGCGGCGGCCGACAATGCCAGACCCATGATTGCTGCGACGGCGGCGGTGAGGGCAAGAGTCACATACAGCTCGAGAGTCGGATTGCCGAGAATGACCGCGCCGCGGGTGGGTGAACTCTTGCCGATGACGACAATGGCCGTCACAACCGCGATTTGGGCCGCGGCAGCGACCGTGAAAACGGTGATCTTTGCGGCCAGGTACGCCGAGCCCGACAGGCCGGCGGCTTGCTCGCGGCGGAAGATGCCGCGCTCCCCGACCAGGTCACGAATCGTCAACGCGGTGCCCAAGAACACCGCGCTGACACTGAGCATGAACACGATCTGCACCGGCTCGTCGGCGGCATGACCGCGCGGGTCGTGGATGCCCAACCCGCCATTGCCAGGCACCAGCAGGGTGAGCACGCCCAGGACGAAGGGCAGCACCGCCAGGAACACAAAGTATCCCCGGTCGGCCGCGATCAGCCGCACCTGCCGGCGCGCGATCGTCGAGAACTGGCGCCACAAGCTGGTATGGGTGGGTCCACCCAAATTCGCGGGCTTCTCGCTTTCCCGCGGTGCCGGTGGCGGTTTGACCCGCTCAAGAAACCGCAGGTGTGCCGCCTCCGGATCGGTGCCGATCGCGGAGAAGATATCGGCCCAGTTCGTGGTCCCCATCGACAGGCCGATCTGGCTGGGTGGCCCGCAGAATGCCGTCTTGCCGCCGGGAGTCAGCAGCAGCACCTGATCGCAGACGTCGAGATAGGACAGCGAGTGCGTGACCACCAGCACCACGCGACCGGCATCTGCGAGCTGCCGCAGCATCGTCATGACCTGCCGGTCCAGCGCGGGGTCAAGGCCCGACGTCGGCTCGTCGAGGATCAGCAGCGACGGTCCGGTCAGCAGCTCCATTGCTACCGATGCGCGCTTGCGCTGGCCGCCCGACAGTTTGTCAACCCGGGAGGTGGCCTGCTGGGTCAGATCCAGCTCCTCGAGCACTTGCGCGACGACCTGCCGGCGCTCCTGCTTGCTGGTGTCGGGCGGCAGCCGGAGCTCAGCGGCATAGCCCAGGGCCTGGTTGACGGTGAGCTGGTGGTGCAACACGTCGTCCTGGGGGACCATTCCGATACGGCTGCGCAGCGAGGCGTAGTCGGCGTGAATGTCGTGGCCCTCGAAGGTCACCGCCCCGTCGGTCGGCTGGGTGTAACCGGCGATGAGCCGAGCGAGGCTGCTCTTGCCGGCGCCGGACGGGCCTATGACGGCGGTCAGCGTGCCAGGCAGAGCGGTAAGCGAAATGTTGTCCAACAGCGTCTTATTGCCCTCGATGGTCCACGTGACGCCGTGAACACCCAAGCCACCGGTGCGGGTCGCCGCTTCGGTCTCGCTTCGGCGGACCAACGTGCCGTTCTCGAATACCAGATCGACGTTGCCAATCGTCACCAAATCGCCCTCGTGTAGCAGCGCTTGATCGACCGGGGCCCCGTTGACGAAGGTGCCGTTGATGCTGTGGGCATCGTGGATTTCGGTGCCCGCCGCCGTCGGCACCAGGGTTGCGTGGTGGCGAGAGGCCAGCATGTCGGTGATGACGATGTCGTTGTCGGTCGAGCGGCCGATGGTGAGCGAGCCCGACGGCGCCTCGGCGGACCTGCCTGGCAGATGGATCTTGCGAATGCTGGTCGCTAGATTCGACCTCTCCCCGCTGTTGCGGCGCGGTGCCGGGCCTACGTCGGTGGGTTGTGCGCTGGCCGGCGGCGGCACGCTGGACACTTCCGAGCTACTTGCCCCTCCGACGGAATTCCCGTCCACCTCGAAGACCAGCAGCGGCCCAACCAGGCTGCCGATATTGATATTCTGGCCGTCCTCGACGTCGACGGCGGGGACCCGGCGGCCCTCGACGAACATCCCGTTCAGGCTGTCGTTGTCGATGGCGACCCAGCGGCCTTCGTCGAACCGCAGCACCAAATGCGCCCGCGAGATCAGTGGATCGGGGATGCGCAGATCAGCGTGGATGTCGCGGCCGATGACTACGTCGTTGCCTGCCACGAACGTGTGTGCAGATCCGCTATACCGAACTGTTAGCTCGGGCGCTGCTGATCGGCCCATCGGACTATCTCCCCCCGCAGTCTCGGGTGGCTCCGGAAGAGCCTGCCCACCTTCATAAGTCGCCGCCGCCGACGACATCAGCCCCACACACCGTGGAATTCCTGCCCGGTGGGGATGGGTTTGACAGTTTGAGTTTTCAGCGTGAACTCACATTGCCACGCAGCGCTCAGAGCACCGTTATATGCGCGACTAATTTTTCCTCGATGATCTGTGCTGCTGAACAATCGCTTGCGGTGCTGTTCGTGATCGTTGGCGTGTCCCACCCTTCCGTCCCGCGGGCACATCAGTTGGCTTCGTCGCGGTGACGAGTTTCTGCTTCATCTTTTCGGGGATCTTCGAGGTCGCGGTTGGTCGTGCCGAACTATCCGACACCGCGCACCCGTTGCTCGTGTGGGCGGCGCCATACCACGAGATGATCGGACCGTACGCGAGCCTGTACGCGGCCTGTTACGACGGCGTCGCCGCCAGATACCACCTCGACATCGCGCGTGCCGAGACCAGCTTCCGCCGGGCGTTCGAGATCGGGTGCGGCGTTGCCCTCATTCGCATGCCGCGCGCCTCGCCGGTGCGCTTCTCGGCCAACTGCTCTACGAGACAGGCGATTTGGCCACAGCCATGCGTCTGCTGGACGAGAGCCATGGGCTCGGTCCCGAGGGCGGCGGAGTGGACTACCTGCCGCGCGGTACGTGAATCGGTGCGCGCCTTCGACCGATCCACGGTGATCGGGACTCGGCGGTGGAGCGCCTGTCTGCGGGTATGAAGGTTGCCGAGCAGCCTGGCCTGCAGCGGCTGGCGGCCGGCTTGAACAACGAACGAATACGGCTGGGTATCGAGAGCGCGGCCGCGGTTAACCGATTGCGGGCGGAGCGGACCATCCCCCACGACGACGGAACGGCCAGGATGACCGCCGAACTCGACGAGGGCTCAGGGATCCGGCTGTTGTGCGGCAGCGATTCTGACGAGGATCACGAGCGGGCGCGCCGACGTGCGCGCGATCTCCTCGCCGGAACAGATGGTGAGCGCCGGCCTTTTGGCCGCTCTCAGCGCGCGACTTCTGCTCGCAGACACACTCACGCAGGACGCTGCCGTCGTTTCAGCGGATGCCGCCGGACTCAGGTGATGGCGGGCTGACGTTCGCCGGCGAGCGGAAGCCTCTCCGCAGCGGACAGTTGCGCACTGGCGCGGCGTTCGACCAGCAACGGAACGAAATCGCGAATGGAGCTGCGCTCGAATCGGATGAGTGCCGCGTCGACGGCGGCCGAAACGTCGCCGGGCGAGAGGTGCGCGTGCCTTTGGGCTAGGCGCTGCTGCACCTCATCGATGAGTACCTCTGACGCTCAGGCAGGGTAGTCGGGGGTCCAGCGCACCTGTGCGATTCGCTCGGTCAGTTGTTCTGAGCTGCGTTCGGGAGCGACGCCGTCCGCGACCGCTTGGACTGCGACGGCATGGGCGATGCGGACGGCCACGTCCGGGACGTCCGTCCAGGCGGGCAGCAGCGGCTGGTTCGGATCGTCGAGGGCCGGCGAGGCTTCCCCGAGGGTGGCGGCGGCGACTCGCATCATCTCGTCGGTGACCCGGGTGGCCTGCGCCGCGGTGACAGCGAGGCCCATCGCCGGGAAGATATAGACGTTGTTGCACTGGGCAATTGACCGCTCCACGCCGTCGCGGTGCACCGGCCCGAACGGTGAGCCCGTGGCAATCAGTGCACGCCCGTCGGTCCACTCGTCCAACTCGGCCGGATGCGCCTCGGCACGGCTGGTCGGGTTGGATAGCGGAAAGATGATGGGCCGTTGGGTCTTGCCTGCGAGCTCGCGGACGATTTCCTCGGTGAAGGCGCCGGCCGCGGTGGACAGCCCTAGCAGGACACCGACATCGACGTGGTGCACGACGTCGGCCAACTGAGCGCGCCCGGACAGGCCCCAGTCCGCAACGCGGTCCGCCGGCTGGGCGAACTTCCGCTGTTCCGCCGACAAATCAGCGCGGTCGTCGGTGAGCAGTCCCTGGATGTCGACGACCCAGATCCGCCCCGATGCGTCGGCTTCGGACAGTCCCTGCGCCATCATCTCGCGCTGCACCATGTCGAGGACGCCCATGCCTGCCGAGCCCGCCCCCAACATCACGACCTGCTGCTGTGAGACCGGCCGACCCGCCACCTTCGCCGCGCCGTGCAGCGCGCCGACGGTGACGGCGGCGGTGCCCTGAATGTCGTCGTTGAAGGTGAGCAACTTATCGCGGTAACGCTCGAGAATCGGGAGCGCGTGTGCGGTGGCGAAGTCCTCCCACTGCAGCAGCACATCTGGGAGCTCCTCGTGCACTGCGCCGACGAATTCGTCGATGAACGCGTAGTAGTCGTCGTCACTGATCCGTCGGTGGCGCCAGCCAAGATATTGCGGGTCTTCGAGCAGTTCGACGTTGTCGGTGCCCACGTCGAGCACGATCGGCAGCGTGCGGGCCGGCTCGATCCCGCCGATGAGGGTGTACAGCGAGAGCTTGCCGATCGGGATGCCCATCCCACCGATGCCCTGGTCACCAAGGCCGAGGATGCGCTGCCCGTCCGTCACGACGATAACGTCGACTTCGCGATGGGGACGGTTGCGCAACACCTCGCGGAGTTCGGCCCGGTCCGGATACGACACGAACACCCCCCGCGGCCGCCGATAGATCTCGCTGAAGCGCTGGCAGGCTTCACCGACGGTCGGGGTGTAGACGATCGGCATCGTCTCCGGGATGTGGTCGCGCAGCACCCGGTAGAACAGCGTCTCGTTGCGGTCCTGCAACGCGCGCAAGTAGATGTGCTTGTCGAGTTCGTGACGGCGAGTGGAGAACTCGTTCCAGCAGTGTTCAACCTGCTGCTCGATGGTCTTCTCTGCGATCGGCAGCAGGCCCAGCAACCCGAATTCGCGGCGCTCGGCGTGGGTGAAGGCGGTGCCCTTGGTCGTCAACGCGTCGAACAGCTTGTCCTGTCCGGTCTTTGCCTCAGACAACTGGGGGTCCTTCCGCCGGCGCAGTTACGGGAGCTTGTTGACCAACTCTTCCACTCCGACGCGCGGCCCGGTGAAGAACGGCGTCTCCTCGCGCGTGTGGCGGCGCGCGTCGGTGGCCCGCAGATCGCGCATCAGGTCGACGATGCGATGCAACTCGGGCGCCTCGAAGGCCAGGATCCACTCATAGTCGCCGAGCGCGAACGCGGGCACCGTATTGGCCCGCACGTCCTTGTACCCGCGGGCCGCCATGCCGTGCTCGGACAGCATCCGGCGGCGCTCATCGTCGGGCAGCAGATACCACTCGTAGGACCGGACGAACGGATACACGCACACGTAGTTGCCGGCCTCCTCGCCCGCCAGGAACGCAGGGATGTGGCTCTTGTTGAACTCGGCCGGGCGGTGCAGCGCGACGCTGCTCCACACCGGCGTCGTCGCCCGGCCCAGCGTGGTCGTCCGGCGGAAATCCGAATAGGTCGCCTGCAGCGCCTCCACCGTCTGGGCGTGGGTCCACATCATGAAGTCGGCGTCGGCCCGCAG
>DASQCE010000484.1:0-5028 GCA_035634855.1 Mycobacterium sp. | reverse complement strand
CGTGCTCGACGTGCGGCAGCAGCCTTCTCCAACGCTGCCGCGCGCTGTTCGTCGGTCAACTGGGGAAGGGCCACGGGTTCCTCCGTCTCGTCTCACCATCATCTGTTTTGCCTCGGCTGATCCGTAAACCAGCCAGCGACGACGACCGTACCCACGCATTCTGACGAAAGCGAACCCCACCCCCTGGTTAGCGGGTCAAAAGCCCAGCGTGTAGTGCGCCCGCGCGAGGCCCCCACGACGGCCTTCAGCGGCGGCGCGGACGCGATTTTTCGCCCGATCTCGACGGAACTGCCTGCATATCAAGGGTTTTCGCATCACCGACTTATCGTCACGGTCTCGCGGTCGTCGTCAAGGCCGACGGTGCAGCGGCCTGGGTGGGGACGGGTGCAGAAAATTTCGCCTGGTCACGGCGTGTCGGGCGTGTCGCGGGAGGTTCAAGCCAACTGGTCAGTTGACAGTTTGACTGACTAACTTCATCGCCACAATGAATCCAAAATTCGTGCGCAGCGCTGCCCTGTGACGGAGTTGAACCCTTGCGAAGCCAACCGACGGCCAATTTGGGCCCGCGGACGGCCCAGGGTGATCACCAGGACGTCCCTGACGGCCACCAGGAGGCCCGCCACGCGGTTGAAACGACGAGCCCGGGCCGGGGAAACCCGCCCGGGCCCCCGGGAGCCGTGGCGGCCGCCGCCGAACTTCCTGTCGATCCGGCCCGAGTGCCGCGGATGCCCATCAACTACAGCCTGTAGTAGATCCGATTCGGCTCATCGGGGAGCGATAGATGCTACAGGGTTCAAGCATTCCTCACACTGTTCGGTGTCATCGTGATCGCCATTTCGCTCGCGCACATGTCGATCGGCCCGCGAGCGATCATCGGCGGCGTTGCGGTTAATCCGACGATGGCTGGCGAGGACCGGTTCTTCGCCGGCGGGATCGGACGGTTCCCCAACTTCCCGTGGCCCAACTCGCAGTCGTGCTCGACCGCATACCCCATCCCCATCCGTTCTACGTCGCGATGCCCGTGCTCGAGTTGGCGCTGCCGCCACTGACGGTCGTCGTGGCCAAGCGGGTCGCCAAGCCCGCTAACGTTTGATCTCGACGAGCAGCACCCAGGCGTTCGCCGTTGCGGCGACGAAACCCGTTGTGACGGAAGCAGTTACCCAGTACAGGCCACCGCCGCGCTGCAACCACAGCGAGACCGCGCCCGCGATCAGCATCAGCGCCGGAACGAGCGGGAGCAGCGTCACGTACATCGTTCGGGCTCGCGACCGTTCGTCACGCTGGTACAGCCCTGACACCCACGCCCCGACCGCCACGCAGATCCCGACGACACCGATCTCCGCCGCCAGCGCGCGAGGGTCCTGTCCGGGCGTGGCGACGAAGATCGCGGTCAGCAGTATCGCGATGGTCAGCCCGAGCGTGACAGCGGCGCGGGCGGGCACGCCCGGATACTTCAGAACCTCGGCGAGATTCAGCGACAGCCCGACGAACAACAGGCCGGCAAGCGCCGCCGCTCCCCCGGCAACCGTGTTGGCGAAGTCGGCCCATGCCGCCGGGTCGTAAGCGGTCATGCCAAATAAGCCACCGCATCACGGAAGCGCTCGGCCGCGGCGCGCAGGGCAGCGACGTCGGGTCCGGCCCGCAGCACCTCGCGCGATACCGCGGGCAGCAGCTGCCCGGGGCGGGCCCCGCCAAAGCCGCCCAGCGTGTCGGGCCGTCCGCCCTGGGTGCCGACTCCGGGCACCAAGACAGGACCGCCCAGCGCGCTGAGGTCGGGCGGATCGGACAGCGTCGCGCCGACAACGACGCCGACCGAGCCGGGCTCGGGCGATGCCTCGCGATTGACTGCGGCGGCGGCATCGACAATCGACTGTGCGACGGTGCCCCCATCGGTTTTGGCCCGCTGGACGCTGGCGCCCTCCGGGTTCGACGTTGCGGCCAGCACGAACACCCCTCGACCATGGGCGGTGGCCGTGTCGAGAAGCGGCTTCAGGGAACCGAATCCGAGATACGGCGAGGCGGTCACGGCATCCGCGGCCAGCGGTGAATCGCCGGTCCATGCGTCGGCGTACGCCGCCATCGTCGAGCCGATGTCGCCGCGTTTCGCGTCGGCCAGTACGAGCACGCCCGACGCCTGCAGCGCGCCGATTGTGCGCTCCAGCACCGCGAATCCCTCGGCGCCGAACGCCTCGAAGAACGCCACCTGCGGCTTGACCACGGCGAAATCGGCGAACGCTGCTACGCACACGTCGCAGAACTTGGCGAGTCCGACGCTGTCGGTCGACAGTCCCCAAGCACGCAGGAGCTCCTTGTGCGGGTCGATGCCGGGGCATAACGGTCCCCGCCGCGATACCGCCTCAGCCAGCCGGCGACCGAACTCGCCCACCGCTACTGCCCCAGCGCGCTGTGCAGTTCTTGCAGCGACATCACGCCGATGTCCCCTCGGATGCCCGCCTCGATGCCCTGCACGGCCGCCGAAGCGCCCTGCACCGTCGTCACGCAGGGGATGTTCATCGCCACCGCAGCCGAACGGATTTCATAGCCGTCAATGCGGGGGCCGGAGTTGCCGTAGGGCGTGTTGATCACCATGTCGACCTCGCCGGCCTTGATGAGGTCCACGGCCGAAGAGGCGGGCCTGCCGTCGCCCGGCTGCTCGAAGTGCTTGCGCACTTCCTCGCAGGGAATGCCGTTGCGTCGCAACATCTCCGCCGTGCCCTCCGTGGCCAACACCCGGAAGCCCAGGTCGGCCAGCCTTTTCACCGGGAACACCAGCGACCGTTTGTCCCGATTGGCCACCGACACGAACACCGTGCCGCCGGCAGGCAGCGAACCATACGCCGCGGTCTGACTCTTGGCGAAGGCGCTGCCGAATTCATGGTTGATACCCATCACCTCGCCGGTCGACTTCATCTCCGGGCCGAGTAACGAGTCGACCTGCGCACCGTCGGCCTTGCGGAACCGGTGGAACGGCAGCACGGCTTCCTTCACCGCCACGGGTGCGTTGCGTGCGGTGGTCGCACCGTCTCCGGTCTTGGCCAGGAAGCCCTCGTCGCGCAGCTGGGCGATGCTGGCGCCCAACATGATTCGCGCGCAGGCCTTTGCCAGCGGTACGGCGGTGGCCTTGGAAACGAACGGCACGGTGCGGCTGGCGCGCGGATTGGCCTCCAGCACGTAGAGCACGTCGTCCTTGAGCGCGTACTGCACGTTGAGCAGGCCGACCACCCCGATGCCGTGGGCGATCGCCTCGGTGGCCCGCCGCACCGACTCGATATCGCTGCGGCCCAAGGTGACCGGCGGTAGCGCGCATGCCGAGTCGCCGGAGTGGATGCCGGCCTCCTCGATGTGCTCCATGATGCCACCGATGTACACCTCGGTGCCGTCGCACAGCGCATCGACGTCGATCTCGATGGCGTCCTCGAGGAAGCGGTCGACCAGGACGGGATGTTCGGGCGACAGCTGGGTGGCGCGGGTTATGTAGCCCTGCAGGGTCTCGTCGTCGTACACGATCTCCATGCCGCGACCACCCAGCACATAGGACGGCCGCACCAGTACCGGATAGCCGATGTCGGCGGCGATGCGGCGCGCCTGCTCGAAGGTGGTCGCCGTGCCGAACCGCGGCGCGGGAAGGCCCGCGTTGATCAGCACCTCACCAAAGGCACCGCGGTCTTCGGCCAGGTCGATCGCCTTGGGGCTGGTGCCGACGATCGGCACACCTGCCTTCTCGAGACGTTCGGCGAGGCCGAGCGGCGTCTGCCCGCCGAGCTGCACGATGACGCCGGCGACGCCGGGACCCCCCTTGCCAGAGGCGGATTCGGCGAAATACACCTCGAGCACGTCCTCGAACGTCAACGGCTCGAAGTACAGCCTGTCGGCGGTGTCGTAGTCGGTGGACACCGTCTCGGGGTTGCAGTTGACCATCACGGTCTCGAACCCGGCAGCACTCAGTGTGGTTGCCGCGTGCACGCAGCTGTAGTCGAACTCGATGCCCTGCCCGATCCGGTTCGGCCCGGAGCCGAGAATGAGCACCTTCGGCTTCTCCGCCTGCGGGGCGACCTCCGTCTCGGCGGCCGGGTCGAGTTCATAGCTGCTGTAGTGGTAGGGCGTCTTGGCCTCGAACTCTGCCGCGCAGGTGTCGACGGTCTTGAAGACGGGGCGGATGCCCAGCCGCTGACGCAGCACACGCACGCCCACTTCACCGGCCAATTCCGGTCGCAGTGCGGCGATCTGGCGGTCCGAAAGGCCGCAGTGCTTGCTGCGCCGCAACAGCGCCTCATCCAAAACGGGCGCGTCCAACAGCTCCGATCGCAGTGCGATGAGTCCGGCGATCTGCTCGACGAACCACGGGTCGACCGCCGAGGCCTCCGCCACCTGTTCCACCGTGGCACCAAGTCGCAGCGCCAATTCGATGTCGTAGAGCCGACCCTCGGTGGGCGTCCTTAGACCCTCCAGCAGATCGTCGACAGACACGTCCGGATCGGGGGCGGTCCAGAATCCGGCGCGGCCGGTCTCCAGCGAGCGCATCACCTTGCCGAGCGCCTCGATGAAGTTGCGGCCCAGCGACATCGCCTCGCCAACGGACTTCATCGTGGTGGTCAGGGTGGGGTCCGCACCGGGGAACTTCTCGAATGCGAACCGGGGCGCCTTGACGACGATGTAGTCCAGCGTGGGCTCGAAGCAGGCGGGCGTTTCCTTGGTGATGTCGTTGAGGATCTCGTCGAGCGTGTAGCCGATGGCGAGCTTGGCGGCGATCTTCGCGATCGGGAAACCGGTGGCCTTGGATGCCAGCGCGCTGGACCGCGACACCCGCGGGTTCATCTCGATGACGATGAGGCGTCCGTCTTGTGGGTTGACCGCGAATTGGATGTTGCAGCCGCCGGTGTCGACGCCGACCTCGCGCAGGATGGCGATGCCGAGGTCGCGCATCTGCTGGTATTCGCGGTCGGTCAGAGTCATCGCGGGAGCGACGGTCACCGAGTCCCCGGTGTGCACACCCATCGGGTCGACGTTCTCGATCGAACACACGACGAC
>DASQCE010000483.1:0-2679 GCA_035634855.1 Mycobacterium sp. | reverse complement strand
CCTCGACGACCTCGGCCGTCTTGCGCCCGACCCAGCCACCGGCGAAGCCGATCACCAACGCGGCGATGGCGAGGACCGCCAGCGCGACGTAGGACACCCTGCCGCCGAACAACACGTCGCGCACGCCGAGCTTGCCCAGTGCGGCGCTCGACGGGGCCGGAGCGGTCTGAGGCAAGGCCGGGGTGCCGAGCGCCGCGGCGGCGCCGGGATCGCGCCACGGGTCGTCGGGTTGGTAGGCGCCCTGCCCGTCGCGCTCGGCCTCCAGCGCGCCGGCATCGGCGGGGTGACGTTGCAGCGAGTCGCCCCCCGTGTAGGGCCGACCGAATGCCTCGGCCAGCACCGGGTCCGGTGCCTGGTCCTTCGGTGCGTATTCGCCCTGATCACGGTAGCGGTCCAGACCCACAAAGGAGCCGTTGACGCCGTCGGGCCGGCCGAACGCGCGACGCGAAGCCGGATCGACGGGTGGACGCGAAACGGGGCGCGGTTCGAGGCGCTCACGCCCGGACTGGTCCAGATTTGTCACCCGTTCATCACCCTCTATTGGAGCGCCCGCAACGGCCGGCGCAGGTCACAGCTCGACTCCGCATCCACCTTACCGGCGCTTGCGCCGGGAACGCGGTGTGCCGTCAGCTAAGTGCGGCTGATCCACTTGGTCGGGGGTCTCCGGTGGAGCATGGTGTGGGATCTGGGACAACATGCCCAGAAGGGAGCTAGGTACAACGATCGGGCATGAGTCCCGCAACGCCGCTCGGGCCTGGCGCTGGGCGTCCACCTCGGTTGCGCATTCGGGGCACAGCGACAGGTGGTGCGCCGCACGCAGATGTGCGGTCATCCGCAGCTCGCCGTCGACGAATGCCGCGACGGCTTCAGTCGACAGGTGCTCAGTTGACCCGAATTGCCGCGGCCCGACCGGCGCGTCGCTCTGCGAGGCGAACTGAGAGGGCAGCCAGGAGAATGCGCGACGGAACACGTGTCCCGGGTCGACCATCACTCAGCTCCTCTCGTGTAGTCGCGTCGCACCGACGGTGCTGAATCGAATGTAGCGCGGCAGCCTGTGGCCTACACCCGCGAACCGTCAGGCGGATTTAGCCGTGTCGCCGGAGTGGCTGGCCAGGTAGTCGCGCAGCGCCTGGCGTCCGCGGTGGATCCGGCTGCGCACGGTGCCGAGCTTGACGCCCAGCGTGGCGCCGATTTCCTCGTAGGACAGACCTTCGATGTCACACAGGACCACCGCGGCGCGGAACTCCGGCGGCAGCGAGTCCAGCGCGGCCTGCAGGTCGGGTCCCAGCCGTGAATCGTGGTAGATCTGCTCGGGGTTCGGCTCGTCGGCAGGCACCCGGTCGTAGTCCTCGGGCAGCGCCTCCATGCGGATGCGGCCGCGCCGGCGGACCATGTCCAGGAACAGGTTCGTGGTGATGCGGTGCAACCAGCCTTCGAACGTGCCGGGCTGATAGTTCTGCACCGACCGGAAGACGCGGATGAACGTCTCCTGCGTCAGGTCCGCGGCGTCGTGCTGATTGCCCGACAGCCGGTAGGCCAGTCGGTACACCCGGTCGGCATGCTGACGCACCAGCTCGTCCCAGGACGGCATCGTGGTCTTGTCGCCCGTGGCATCGAACACCGCGGTGCCGGTCAACTCTTCGGTCGGCTGTACCCATTCCCCATCGGTGTACTGCTCGCGGTGTGCCATGGACACCGGTGCGGCGGGGGCGTTTTGTGCGATGGTCGTCAGATCCTCCTGGTCACAGCCGCCATCACGCATCGACGGCTCGATGTCGACGGCAACGCGTTTGTCGATGTGCTTATTCCCATAACGCCACCGTCCGCCGTCTTCCATGCGAGATACAGTCTCCGATCCGGGTGAGGCTGGCATATGAGCAAACTGAACATTTCCTGAGAAAGAGTGCCACCTATTTTACGACCAGCGAAAACGGTCCCGGCAGGGTGTGATTCTTGCGCCCGGGCACGGGCGTGTCGCCGCTGCGGACCACCTCGGTTAGCTCTACGCTGCGGGCATGGCCAGCACCGACGACCCCACGGGTGCGCCGCGCAGCCGCACCGAATCGATCGTCACGCACGCCGAGGGTTCGATCTCCGAGGACGCCATCGTCGCGAGCGCCCGCGAGCGGGCCGTCGACATCGGCGCAGGCGCGGTCACTCCTGCCGTCGGCGCCCTGCTGTGCGTGCTGGCCAAACTGACCCGCGCCAAGGCGGTCGTCGAGGTCGGAACGGGCGCGGGGGTGAGCGGCTTGTGGTTGCTCTCAGGCATGCGCGAGGACGGCGTGCTGACGACGATCGACGTCGAACCCGAGCATCAACGACTGGCCAAGCAGGCGTTCACCGAGGCCGGCGTCGGGCCGTCGCGGACCCGGTTGATCAGCGGCCGGGCGCAGGAGGTGCTCACCCGGCTCGCGGACGAGTCCTACGACCTGGTGTTCATCGACGGTGATCCGATCGACCAGCCGCAGTTCGTTGTCGAAGGGGTGCGCCTGCTACGGCCCGGTGGCGCGATCATCGTGCATCGGGCGGCGCTCGGCGGGCGTGCCGGCGATGCGAACGCCAAGGACCCTGAAACCAGCGCAGTGCGTGAGGCCGCGCGGCTGATCGCCGAGGACGAGCGGCTGACTCCGGTGCTCGTCCCGCTTGGCGACGGGCTGCTCGCCGCCGCCCGCGACTGAC
>DASQCE010000482.1:0-2428 GCA_035634855.1 Mycobacterium sp. | reverse complement strand
CAGCGGGGACACGGCGCTCGACCAATGGGCTCCGTGTGCTGTCTTAATGGGCAGCGGGTAGTGCTCCGAAGCGCTAGTGCTGGACCTGTGGAGCTTCACGCGCAAGGGACACAAGGGATGTCTAGTGGTCACGCCTGTTAGTTCGTCGGGGGTCATGCTGCGATCCGCTCGATGAGCCGGTTCAGGTCGTTGCGGCCGAAGCGCCAGTCGAAGGGGCGCGCCGCGTTGTTGTACCGATGCTCGAACGCGGTGATCTTTCCGGCCAGGTTGTCGAGGTCGGCGAAGTCGTCCGGGGTGAGCAGTTTGCGTTGGACGACGGAGAAGTAGATCTCGACTTGATTGAGCCACGAGGCGTGCACCGGCAGGTGCATCATGCGCGCGTTCGGGAACGCGTCGGACAGGCGCGCCGCGGCGGTCCAGCCGCGGTGCGAGGAGCCATTGTCGACGATCCAGAACACTCGTCGCGCGGTGGCGTATGGCTTGCTGGTCATGACCTTCTCGACCAGTTCGGTGAACGGCGCGATGCCTGTGGTCTGGGCGCAGTGCCCGATCACGTGCGCGCGGTGCACGTCGTAGGCGGCCAGGTATGCCAGGGTGCCGTGTCGGCGGTATTCGGATTCCACCCGCATCGGCTGGTGACCCGGCCGGGCCGGTGCGCTTTGGTGGATGCGGCTGCGGGCCTGCACGCCCGGCTTCTCATCGGCGCTGAGGACGAAGTCGTTTTCTCCCAGTGGTTGGCCGTCGAACACGCGCGCGTAGAGATCTAGCGCGCGGGCAGCTTTGACGGCGAAGTCTGGGTCGCGCGGGAAGATCCACGAGCGGTGCTGCCACGGTTTGAGCGCGTCGCAGGCCAGCCAACGGCGCACCGTCGACGCGGACACCGATGTGACGATGCGGCGACTGACTGCCTCGGCAGCCAACTCCGGACACGACCAGCGCGCCAGCGGCGTGCCCGTGTCGGCAGGTAGCTCGCAGGCCAGCGCTTTCACCTCAGCAACCACCGTGGCGGCGAAGCGACGCGGCCGGCCGGGGCGTGACCGATCACGAAGACCGTCCAGCCCATGCTCACAGAACCGGCGCCGCCACTTGCGCACGGTGTCGTCGGTGACCCCCAGGCTTCGAGCGATCGCGGCATTCGGCGCGCCGCCGGCAGCGGCCAACACGATCCGGGCACGCAGCACGTCGCGGTGTTCACCGCTGGCTCGGCGAGCCCGGGCCAGCAGCAGTTGCCGCTGACCGGCACAAAGAACGATCTGGTGCGCACTCAAAACAGGCATGGTCTGGTTGTCACTCGCCAGTGCCCACTCCGGCGACGACACGCCGAGCAAAGCTGCTCGAGCATCATGGATGCCGTGCCCACGCCTCCGGACTCAACCAAGAACTCCTTGCGATACCGGCTGATCATCCGCACCCGCGAACGCTGGCCACAGTTGGCTGACCTGACCATCCGTCATCGCGGCCAGTTCGCCTACATCGACGGGAAACTCGCCGATGGCACGACACTGCCCCTGTTCCGGCTGCGCTACGGCGGCTCGGCCAACAGCTGGGGTTTCGCGATTCACCTCGCCAGCCGGGACGGCTACCAGGACGCCATCCTCCCCAGCGGATACCCCGTCGGCACCCCCGAAGAAGCCCTCGACTGCGCCTGCGGTCTCTACCTCAACGACCCGACCGCCTGGATACAACCCCCGACGAACTAACGGGCGTGACCACTAGTGTCGTGCGCCGTTAATCCGTTGTTGAAGTCGTAGGATTGGTGGGTGGCGAGGACGGGACGGCCGAAGGCCGAGTTGACGTTGTCCGAGGGGGAACGGGCGCAGCTGCTGCGCTGGTCGCGGCGGGCCAAGTCGGCGCAGGCGTTGGCGTTGCGGTCGAGGATCGTGTTGGCGTGCGCGGCGCCGGGTGCGTCGAACAAGCAGGTCGCGGCTGATCTTCGGGTGTCGGCGAACACGGTGAACAAGTGGCGGGCGCGGTTCGTGGCCAGGCGGTTGGACGGGCTTGGTGATGAGCCGCGTCCGGGCCGGCCACCGTCGATCCTGTTGGACCAGGTCGAAGAAGTGATCACCGCGACGTTGGAGCAGACCCCGGCGGATGCCACGCACTGGTCCCGGGCCTCGATGGCGAACAGAACCGGGCTGTCGAAATCGAGCATCGGCCGTATTTGGCGGCGTTTCGAGCTCAGACCGCATGTCAGTGAGGGGTTCAAGCTGTCTACCGACCCGCTGTTCGTCGACAAGGTCGTCGACGTCGTCGGGCTCTACCACGACCCGCCGGCCCGGGCCGTGGTGCTGTGCGCGATGCGGCTCGGCGCCGATCCGCGCGGTCGCCTCCGCGTCGATCAACGCCTGGAACACCGCCTCCACTGCGCTGCGCACCACATCATCGGCGCCGGCCGCCTTAAGCGCATCCAACAGCTCGAGCAGGGGCA
>DASQCE010000481.1:0-8321 GCA_035634855.1 Mycobacterium sp. | reverse complement strand
GGCGCCACCATCACCCACCGCGTGATGGCGAAGCTGTTCGAGGATCGCGGCGTGCAGCTCGACCGCACCATGCAGCTCAACGTCGGCGGCAACATGGACTTCCTCAACATGCTCGAGCGTTCGCGGCTGGAGTCGAAGAAGATCTCCAAGACCCAGGCCGTCACCTCCAACCTGCAGCGTGAGTTCAACACCAAGGACGTCCACATCGGCCCGTCCGACCACGTCGGCTGGCTCGACGATCGCAAGTGGGCCTACGTCCGGCTCGAGGGCCGCGCCTTCGGCGACGTGCCGCTGAACCTGGAGTACAAGCTCGAGGTGTGGGACTCGCCGAACTCGGCAGGCGTCATCATCGACGCGGTGCGCGCGGCGAAGATCGCCAAGGACCGCGGCATCGGCGGCCCCGTGGTGGCCGCGTCGGCGTACCTCATGAAGAGCCCGCCCAAGCAGCTGCCGGACGACATCGCCCGCGCGGAGCTGGAGACCTTCATCGAGGGCTGACCCCACCAACGCCCAAACCAACGCTTGGGCGGACTTGTGCGAGTGCGGACCGCCATTTCGTCGATCTCGGCGGCGGGGTTAGATGTGACCGTGGTGTCCGACGACGACCTGGCCGGCCTCGACGAGTTCGGACTACTGCACGAGAACGCCGAACAGATCGGGGTGAGCGGGCCGCTGCCGTCGGTGCAGCGCGTCGAGTCCGGTCCGATCAGCGCGATCAAATGGGGTGACGAACCGCCGCAGGTGGTGTTCCTGCACGGCGGTGGGCAGAACGCACACACCTGGGACACCGTGATCGTGGGGCTCGGTCTGCCCGCGCTGGCCGTTGACCTGCCCGGGCATGGCCGATCGGCTTGGCGCGAGGACGGCGACTACGGTCCGCGCCTGGCCGCCGAAACACTGCGTCCGGTGCTGCGCAAGTGGGCCCCGAACCCCCGGCTGGTGGTCGGCATGTCGCTGGGCGGGCTGACCGCGCTGCGGCTGGCCGCCTCCGAACCGGAACTGGTGCCGGAACTGGTGCTCGTCGACGTCACGCCGTCAGCGCCCGAACGCCACGAGCAGATGACCAAGACCCAGATGGGCGCCGTGGCCCTGGTGCAGGGCGACCGGACGTTTCCCAGCTTCGCCGCGATGCTCGACGTGACGGTGGCCGCGGCGCCGAATCGTGATCGGAAGTCGTTGCGCCGCGGCGTCTTTCACAACTCGAAGCAGCTCGACGACGGCACCTGGACGTGGCGCTACGACTCGTTCCGCAAGGGTGACGGCTTCGAGGGCCTGTGGGACGACGTGCCCGCCATCACCATGCCGACGACGCTGGTGCGCGGCGCAGAATCGTTCTTCGTCAACGACGAGGACGCGGAGGCATTCGCGAACGCGGCGCCCGGTTTCCAACGCACGCACGTCGTCGCCGACTCCGGGCATTCCGTCCAGGGCGACCAGCCTGCCGCGCTCGTCGACATCCTGCGGGGAGTGCTGGGGGCCTAAGGCCGTTCCCAGCTGTTTACCAACTGCTTCCCAGCTGATTGCCAAGCTGACGTAGGTTTCGCGAGTCCGGCCCCAGCCCACGGCCGGCATTCGTGTCGGAAGGAACCCGCACCCATGGCGCTTGTGCCGTTGAACCTGCTCGTCACCCACGACGGCCGCTCGTCGCGCCAGCATGTGACGTGCCGCTACAAGTGCGGCGATGCCTGCTCCAAGCCCGCACCGAACACCAGCGACAACGAGTACTTCGGCGACATCGCGAAGGCGGTCTCGAGGCGGTCGGTGCTGCAGGCCGGCGGCATCGCGGTGCTGGCCGTCGGCGCGGGTTCCGCCCTGGCCGCCTGCGGACGCGATGAGCAGCCCGTCGCGACATCCACCTCCTCGGCCGCACCCGCCGAGCCGCCTACCGGCATGAACTTCACTGCCGTCGCGCCCAACAGCGAGGACGCGGTCGTGGCCGCCGACGGTTACGAGCAGGCGGTGGTCATCAGTTGGGGCGACCCGGTGCTGCCGAACGCGCCGAGGTTCGACGTCAAGGCACAGACCGCCGCCGCGCAGCGAGGCCAATTCGGGTTCAACAACGACTTCGCCGGCCTGCTGCCCGTCCCCGGTCAGAAGAACCGCTTCCTGCTGGTGACCAACTTCGAGTACGTCACCCCACAGTTCATGTTCCCCGGGTACGACGCCAACAAGCCGACCCGTGAGCAGTTCGACATCGAGATCGCGGCGATCGGCATGGGCGTCGTCGAGGTCGAACGCACACCGCAGGGACTCAAGCCGGTTATGGGCCCCCACAACCGGCGCATCACCGCCGACACACCCTTCACATTGTCGGGTCCCGGTGCAGGCACCGACTTCGTCAAGACACCGGCCGATCCGACCGGTCGCGAGGTGTTGGGCACCTTCGCCAACTGCTCGGGCGGTGTAACTCCTTGGGGCACTGTGCTTTCGGGTGAAGAGAACTTCCACAGCTACTTCGGTGCGCCCGAGGGTGCGCCCAAGCCCAACCCGGTGGACGCCGACCGGTTCGACCGCTACGGGGTGGCGCTGGAGCCGTCGGAACTGTTGTGGGAGAACTTCGACCCGCGCTTCGACGCCGCGAAGACGCCCAATGAGGTGAACCGGTTCGGCTGGGTCGTCGAACTCAACCCGTGGGATCCGAACTCGAAGCCCGTCAAACACACCGCGATGGGGCGGCTGAAGCACGAGGCCGCCACCATCTATGTCACCAGCGACGGCACCGTCGTGGCCTACAGCGGGGACGACGAGCGCTTCGACTACATGTACAAGTTCGTCTCCGCCAAGAAGATCCAGGCGGGCACGGATCCTGCCGCGATGGCGCACAACGTGACGGTGCTCGACGAGGGCACGCTGTACGTCGCGAAGCTGACCAGCGAGATCCCCGGAGACGAGATCGACGGCTCCGGGAAGCTGCCGTCGACCGGTGCCTTCAAGGGCTCGGGAACCTGGATTCCGCTGCTGCGCTCCGGACCCAACGGTCAGGGGGAATCTCTTGTCGACGGGATCACCGCGCAGGAGGCGGCGGTGTTCACCCGCTTCGCCGCCGACAAGGCAGGCGCCACCAAGATGGACCGTCCCGAGGACTTCGAGGCCAATCCGAAGACGGGCAAGGTGTACGTTGCGCTCACCAACAACGACGAGCGCGGCGCGCCCGGCGAGGCCGCACCCGACGCCGCCAATCCCCGCAACGACAACAAGAGCGGACAGATCCTCGAGATCACCGACGACCACGTGGGTACCAACTTCACCTGGGAGCTGCTGTTGGTGTGCGGCGATCCCGCTGCGGCCGACACCTATTTCGGCGGGTTCGACAAGTCGAAGGTCAGCCCGATCTCCTGCCCCGACAACCTGGCATTCGACAGCCACGGCAACCTGTGGATCTCCACCGACGGCAACGCGCTGGACTCCAACGACGGGCTGTTCGCCGTCGCACTCGAAGGGCCGAACCGCGGAGAGACCAAGCAGTTCCTGACCGTGCCGCTCGGCGCCGAAACCTGCGGGCCCGTCGTCACCGACGATCTGGTCACCGTGTGCGTGCAGCATCCGGGCGAGAACGACGACAACAACATCGACAACCCGCTCTCGCGCTGGCCGGAGGGTGGCAATGGAACGGCGCGGCCGTCGGTCGTCGCCGTGTGGAAAGCCAACGGCCAGATTGGCGTCTAGCCTGACGACAGTGAGCTTCCCGATTCGCATCGGCGTGCAACTGCAGCCGCAACACTCTCCGCAATACAGCCATATCCGCGACGCGGTGCGCCGCTGTGAGGACTTCGGTGTCGACGTCGCGTTCAACTGGGATCACTTCTTCCCGCTCTACGGCGATCCCGACGGTGCGCACTACGAGTGCTGGACGATGCTGGGTGCCTGGGCCGAGCAGACGTCGCGCGTCGAGATCGGCGCGCTGGTGACCTGCAACTCGTACCGCAACCCGGAACTGCTGGCCGATATGGCGCGCACTGTCGACCACATCTCGGAGGGCCGGCTGATCCTCGGCATCGGGTCGGGCTGGAAACAGAAGGACTACGACGAGTACGGCTACGAGTTCGGCACCGCGGGCAGCCGGCTCGCCGACCTCGCCGCCGCCATGCCGCGCATCAAGTCACGGCTGACCAAGCTCAACCCGCCACCCACTCGGGACATCCCCGTACTGATCGGCGGTCAAGGCGAGCAGAAGACGCTGCGCCTCGTCGCCGAATATGCCGACATCTGGCACGGGTTCACCACGCTGGAGACGTACCCCGCGAAGGCGGAGATCCTGGCGCGTCACTGCGCCGACGTCGGCCGCGACCCGGACACCATCGAACGCTCCGCGGGCGTCCAGGGCGACAGCCTCGATGCGCTACTGAAGCAGGCCGACGCGTTCGTCGACCTCGGCGTCACCAAGCTGACCGTCGGCGTCAACGGACCCGACTACGACCTGACCCAGGCCGAGGCGCTGTGCCGCTGGCGCGACCGTCGCCAAGCGGATGGAAACTGAACTGGCGGAACGGCTCCCGTCGCGACGGGTACGTGAGATGCTTGCCGCGCCATGCCCAAGAAGTATGGGGTCAAAGAAAAAGACCTCGTGGTCTCGCATGTCGTCAACCTGTTACTGACGGGCAAACTTCGCTCGGGGGATCGGATCGACCGCAACGAGATCGCGCAGGAACTCGGGCTCAGCCGTGTGCCTATCCAGGAGGCTGTAGTCCAGCTCGAGCATGACGGCATTCTGTCCACGCAATATCACCGCGGCGCGTACGTCGAACGATTCGACGAGTCCGTCGTGCGGGAACACCACGAGGTGTACGGGGTGTTGAGCGGCGTCGCGTCGGCGCGCGCCGCGGTCGATGCCGTTCCGCGAATCCTCGACCAGCTGGGCATGTTGATCGAAACCATGCGCAGCAACACAGAGTCCCGTGCGTTCCAGGAGACGGCGTGGCAGTTCCGCCGGGTGATAAACGACGAATACGCCGGCCCACGATTGCAGGCCGCGATCCGTGCGTCGCAGACCTTTATGCCCCGGGGGTTCTGGCTCGCCTACCTCAAGAACCACGACGAGATGCTGCCGTTCTACGAGGCCGAGTCCGCCGCCATCAACCGGCGCGACCCGGATAGTGCCCGCGTGGTGTGCGTTGAGCGGTCCGCGGCGATGGCCAGGATCATGCTCGGTGAACTGGTGCGGCGGAGGGTGTTCCAACCTGCCGGTGCCGCCCGGCCGGCGACATCCAGCCCGGGTGCGGCGTCAGTTACGTTCTGATTGAGCTGAAGCCGGTGGGGGATCCCCGACCTGTTCAAGACCGGGCTGCCGAACACGTTGATACTCACCGTGAGCGCTTCTGTGATCGGCCTGGTGCTGGGCATGGCGCTGGCCGTCGCGGGCATCTCGCAGTCCCGTTGGCTACGGTGGCCCACGCGGGTGTACACCGACATCTTCCGCGGGCTGCCCGAAGTGGTGATCATCCTGCTGATCGGGCTTGGTGTCGGGCCGGTGGTGGGCGGACTGACCGGTAACAACCCGTATCCGCTCGGCATCGGGGCGTTGGGGCTGATGGCGGCGGGTGCTGCCTGCGTTGATGAACCAGTTCATCTCGCTGTTGAAGGCCTCGTCGCTGGTGTATTTCCTTGGGCTGGTGGCCAATCAGCGGGAGCTGTTCCGAGTTGGCCGCGATCTCAATGCGCAAACCGGAAATCTGTCGACACTGGTGGCGGCGGGGCTCTTCTATCTGCTGCTGACGGTTCCACTGACGCACCTGGTCAACTTCATCGACGCGCGGCTGCGGCGTGGCCGCGAACCCGGTCAGGAAGACCCGCTCGAGCTGTCCACGTCCCAGGAGATGATCTGATGGCTGATCCGGCGTCGCTGGCTGTCGAACCAGTTTCGTTGAGCGCCACTGACATTCACTTGGCGTTCGGACCGAATGCGGTGTTGCGTGGCGTCGACATCGACGTGCCTGCGGGCACCACCGCCGCGGTGATCGGGCCGTCGGAGTCGGGCAAGTCGACACTGCTGCGGACGCTGAACCGGCTCTATGAGCCGGACAAGGGCGACATCCTGCTCGACGGGCAATCGGTGCTGGCCGACAACCCGGATCAACTGCGGCAGCGCATCGGCATGGTGTTCCAGAACTTCAACCTGTTCCCGCACCGCAGCGTGCTGGACAACGTGACGCTGGCGAGGCGCAAGCTCAAGCGGCTCGGCGCTGAGCAGGCCCGCGAGTTGGGGGTCGAGCAGTTGGACCGCGTTGGGCTGCGGCACAAGGCCGATGTGCGGCCCGGCACGCTGTCGGGCGGGCAGCAGCAACGGGTGGCGATCGCCCGAGCGCTGGCGATGTCCCCGCAGGTGATGTTCTTCGACGAGGCTACCTCGGCGCTAAATCCCGAGTTGGTGAAAGGCATCCTGGCCCTCATCACCGATCTCGGCTCAGATCGCACGACGATGGTGGTCGTCACGCACGAGATGGGGTTCGCCCGGTCGACGTCGGACGCGGTGGTGTTCATGGATCACGGTCAGGTGGTCGAATCGGGTTCGCCGGAGCAAATATTCGAGGCCGCGGAGACCGATCGGCTGCGCCGATTCTTAGCGCAAGTTTGTGAGGTTAATTGATCAGCGTTCGCATCTGACAGCCGCCGACAGGTTAGACTGGCGAATTATGGTGGAGACGGAACCACAGGTCGCCGAACTTGCCGCAGAGCTGCACCGCGTCCTCTCCAAGGTGTTTGCTGTCTTGCGCCGCGGCGATACCAGCCGCCTGCCCGCCACGGCAGGCGACCTGACGCTGGCGCAGCTGTCAATTCTGCTGACGTTGCTTGACCAGGGTCCCATCCGGATGACCGAGTTGGCCGCCCACGAACGCGTGCGCACCCCAACCACCACCGTCGCGATCCGCCGGCTGGAGAAGCTCGGCCTGGTCAAGCGGTCCCGCGACCCGTCGGATCTGCGGGCCGTCCTCGTCGACATCACCCCGAAGGGTTTGGCGCAGCATCGGGAGTCGCTGGCCGCCCGCCAGGCCCAGCTTGCCGCACTGCTCAGCAAGCTCAGCCCCGAAGATGTGGAGACGCTGACCAAGGCGCTGGCCCCGCTGGAGCGGCTGGCCGAATAGGCCCGCTCAGCCGAGCCAATCCAGTACCGCGGCGGCGGTCCACGACTGCTGCATGCTGCCCAGCGGTTCGCCGGTGAACGGCTCGTAGTACTCCGCGAAGGTGCCGTCGCTCGCTTGCCGCAGCCCCTCCCGCTTGAGCATCAGCGCGCGTTCGGCCCAACCGCGGCGCGCGAAGCACCACGAGAACAGCCACGTCATCACCGGCCACACCGGCCCGCGCCAATACTCGCGCTGGCGGAAGTCACGCGACACCGGTGATGTCGACGGGATCAGCGCGTACCTCAGATCCGGATGCCCGCTAAACCGTGGTCCCTCCAGCAGCCGCACCAACGCCCGTTCCTTGTCGTGCGGTAGCCCGCCGCACAGCAGCGGTGCGAACTGCGCAACTGTTTCGGTGGCCACCCACCTCTCGGCGCGCATATCGAAATCCCTTGCGGCGCCGGTGCGTTCATCAGTAGTCTCGACGACGCCCCTGCGGAATCGCTCGGCCCATGCGTACAGATCCTTGACGTCGGCGTGCGGCCGCTTGTAATCCTCGCCGATCTCCGCCAACACCGTGCACGCCACCGACAGGATCGCCGACACGAACACATCCTCCACGGCGAAGCTCATCACCTTGGGAAGCAACTCATCGTCGTAGCGCACCGACTTCATCTCCTCGAGCAGCCAGAGGTACCGGTCGTATTCGAGGTCCGACGGCCGCTGGCTGACATCGGTGACGATCGTGTTGTCTTCGCGCTGATACTCCGGCACGTTGCCAGGGACCACGTTGGCGTAGGCGCTATCCCAGCGCGGCGAGTTGTCCATGCCGGACTCCCAGCCGTGGTAGAGCGTGACGCGGCCGCGGGATTTCGGGTCGCGGGCCTCGGCCAGCCAACGGTGCCAGCGGACGAGGTCGGACCAGCGGCGATCGAGGAAGGCCTCGGCGACGGCACGTGTGGACCGGCCGCGCGAGCGGGCCTGGTCGAGGATGCGCTGCACCGCGATCGCGTGCACCGGTGGTTGCGTGATGCCCGACGTGTGGCGCGTCCGCGGCGCATTCGCAGCCAGCGCCGACGTGGCCCACCGCGCGGGACCGGGGAAGTAGCCGTCAACGCCATTGGCGAAGACGATGTGCGGGATCATCCCGTTGGCCCACTGCGCCGACAGCAGGGTGTCGAGTTCGACGACGGCCCGCTCGACGCTCAGCGGCGCCAGTCCGATCGCCACGAACGCGGCGTCCCAGCTCCACATGTGCGGATA
>DASQCE010000480.1:0-2502 GCA_035634855.1 Mycobacterium sp. | reverse complement strand
GCCCCTGGCCGGGTGAGCCATCATGAGCACGCCACGGCCATCACTGCGCGATTCGCTGGCCGACTACCTGAATCTGCGGCGGGCGTTGGGATTTCAACTCGCCAACGCCGGCAGGCTGCTGGAGCAGTTCGTCGGCGATCTCGAACGGCACGGCATTGACACCGTGACCACCGAGCACGCGGTGCGGTGGGCGACGCTGCCGGCCGATGCATCCCGACACTGGTTGGCGATCCGGGTCAGCGTGGTGCGCGGCTTTACCGTCTACCTGCACAGCATCGACTCCTCGGCCGAGATCGTGCCGGCCGGTCTGATCCGCCCCGGGGCGTGTCGGGCCACGCCATACCTGTACTCCGAGGCCGAGATCGGATCGCTCGTCGAGGCGGCGGGCGGGCTGCGGCCCAGGCTGCGGGCAGCCACCTACCAGAGCTTGATCAGCCTGCTGGCGATCACCGGGATCCGGATCGGCGAGGCGATCGCACTTGATGACGACGACTTCGATGTCGAGCACGAGGTGCTGGTGTTGCATCACACCAAGTTCAACAAGCAGCGCCTGGTGCCGCTGCACCCGAGCGCGACGCTGGCTTTGTCGCGCTATGTGGACCTGCGGCAACGACTGCTGCCGCGACCGGCCAGCCCGGCGCTGTTTGTCTCCACCGCGGGGACCCGGCTGCTGCACAGCAACATCAGCCTGACCTTCGCTGGCCTGGTCGAGCGGGTCGGGCTCACCCGACGATCGGCGGTGTGCCGGCCCAGAATTCATGATCTAAGGCATGGCTTCGCGGTGGCGACCGTGCTGGGCTGGTACCGCGACGGCGCCGACATCGCGGCGTTGATGCCGCGACTGTCGACCTATCTGGGTCACACCGACCCGCAACACACCTTCTGGTACCTGTCGGCCGCGCCGGAGCTGATGGCGTTGGCCGGGCAACGCCTGGAAGCGTATCTGGCAGGAGGGCGGTCATGAGCACGCTGGCCCCCACCCTGCAGGCGTTCTTCACCGACCGGCTGGCCCGGCAGCGACAAGCCAGCCCCCACACCATCGCCGCCTACCGGGACACGGTCAAGCTGCTGCTGGTCTTCGCCGAACAACGGACCGGCAAGTCTCCCTCCGCTATGGACATCACCGATCTGGATGCACCACTGATCGGCGCGTTCCTCAACCATCTGGAAACCGACCGCGGCAACAGCGTCCGGACCCGCAACGCCCGGCTGGCGGCCATTCACTCGCTGTTCCGCTACTGCGCGTTGCATCACCCGCAGGATGCCGCGGTCATCGCGCGGGTGCTGGCGATCCCACCCAAACGCTTCGACCGGGCCGTGATCACCTACCTCACCGAGGAAGAGATCACCGCGCTGTTGGCGGCGCCCGACCGCAGCACCTGGACCGGGCGACGCGACCACGCCCTGCTGCTGCTGGCCTGCCAGACCGGGCTGCGCGCCACCGAACTCACCGGCTTGATCGTGGGCGACGTGCACCTGGGCAGCGGGCGGCACGTCAGCTGCCTCGGTAAAGGCCGGAAGCGGCGGATCACCCCACTGACCGCCGCCACCGGCACGGTCCTGCACGCCTGGCTCGCCGAACGCGCCGGCCGGCCCAACGATCCGCTGTTCGTCACCCGGCGCGGCACCCCGCTGAGCCGGGACGCGCTGCAACGACGTGTCGCCCGATACGCGGCTATCGCCGCAGCGTCGTGTCCGACTCTGCAGGAGAAGAAAGTTTCGCCCCACGTCTTGCGTCACTCCGCGGCCATGAGGTTGCTCAGCGCCGGTATCGACGTCTCCGTGATCGCGCTATGGATGGGCCACGAGAACATCGCAACCTGCCAGATTTACATCCACGCCGACCTGGCGCTCAAGGAACGGGCACTGGCCCGCACCGCGCCACAAGACGCCCCACCCGGCCGCTACCAACCCCCGGACGCCGTCCTGGCCTTCCTCGACGGACTGTGATTATGCCGAACACCCAACGCCGACAACGCTCGCCACCACGAGCCCACCCGAACCGGTCGGCATAACGGTGGGGTCCGCATAAGAAGCCGAGCTGCATCTGATCCGGTCCCGGCTGACCGCGGGGCTCAAACACAAGGCGGCCAAAGGTCAACTGCGCCAGGGCCTTCCGGTAGGACTGGACTACGACGAGGACGACAAGGTGGTGCTGTGCGCCGACGAGGCGGTGCGCGGAGCGATCACCACGGTATTCCGCCGCTTCGACGAACTCGGCTCCGCCCGGCAGGTGTTGATCCGGTTGCGTGAAGACGGTGTGCTGCTCCCGCGTCGGCGCAACGGTGCCAAGCGGATCATCTGGGCCCAAGCCACCTACCCCGCGGTGCACGACTTGCTGACCAACCCGGCCTACGCCGGGGCGTTCGTGTTCGGTCGCACGCGCACCGAGAAGCGGGTCGACTCCGAGAGCGGGACGGTGCATTCTCGGGATCGGCTGGTACCCCGCGAGCAGTGGGAGGTCCTGATTCCCGATCATCATCGGGGGTTCATCACCTGGGA